>JAEYVB010000358.1 GCA_023429345.1 Planctomycetota bacterium | reverse complement strand
GGGGGGCGTGGGGGGGGGGGGGTGCGGCGGGGCGGCCGCGGGCCTTGGACCGCTTGGCCGCGGCCAGGGCGTCCTCGATGCGCTCGAGAGCCTTGGCCCGGTTGAGCCGCCAGTCGCTGGACCAGAGGCGGTGGAGCGTCCAGCCGAGGGACTCGAGGACCTGCTGGCGGAGGCGGTCGCGGTCGCGCGCGGTGTCGCCGCTCATGTAGAAAGGCCCGTCGCACTCGATGCCCAGGAGGTACTCGCCGGCGCGGTCGGGATCGCGGACGGCGATGTCGATGCGGTAGCCGGAGCAGCCGACGCGCGGGTCGGTCTCCCAGCCGCGCTCGGCGAGGGCGCGGCGGACCGAGGCCTCGAACGGGTCTTCGCGGGAGGATTGACCGCGAGCAGCGGGGGGGGCGGGGAGGGTCGTGGCCTCGGCGATGGCGCTGGGGCCGCGGTCCGCGTAATCGAGGAAGCTCTTGAGATGCGCAACGCCGACGGCACGCGTGCGCGAGAGGTCGATGTCCTCGGCGCGGATGGATGAGAACAGGATGACCTGGGAGCGGGCACGCGTGATGGCGACATTCAGCCGCCGCTCGCCGCCCTCGTGCCCGAGGGGGCCGAAGTTCATCGTGATGCGACCGTCGGCGTCGGGGCCGTAGCAGATGGAGAAGAGGATTGTCTCGCGCTCGTCGCCCTGGACGTTCTCGAGGTTCTTCACAAAGACCGGCTCATCGCCCTCGCTGAAGTACTTCTCGATCTCCGGCCGCTCGCGACGCTGCTGGTCGAGCAGGTCCTCGATGAGGTTCTGCTGCGCCGCGTTGAAGGTGACGACGCCGATGCTGCCCCTGCCGGGCGGCTCGCCCCCCGCGGTGAGCCGCGCGACGATCTCCTCGACGACGGCCTCGGCCTCGCGACGGTTGGTGCGGGTGTCGCCGCGGTCGTACACGCCGTCCTCGAAGTGCCGCAGAGAGACGCCCAGCGTCGGCGAGGCCGCGATCGAGGAGGGGAAGGTCTGGAGGCGGTTGCCGTAGTAATGGTAGTTGCTGAAGGCGATCAGGCTCTCGTGGCGGCTGCGGTAGTGCCAGAGCAGGCGCAGGGCGGGGATGCCGGAGGCGTTGCACTCGTCGAGGATGCTCTCGAGCTCCTCGATCTCGTCCTCGGGGGTCTCTTCCTCGCCCTCGATGCGGTTGAAGAAGTTGGTCGGCGGGAGCTGCTTGCTGTCGCCCACCACGATGACCTCGGAACCGCGGGCGATGGCCCCGATCGCGTCCCACACCGGGATCTGCGACGCCTCGTCGAACACCACGAGGTCGAAGGGCGGGAAGCTGGTGTCGAGGTGCTGCGCGACGGAGAGCGGGCTCATCAGGAAGCACGGCTTCAGCCGCGGCAGCAGGTTGGGGAGCTTCTGGATGAGCTTGCGCACCGGCGTGTGCCCGCGCTTCAGCGCCATCTGCCGCTGCAGGATGCCCATCTCCGAGCTGGCGACCACCGAGGCGCCCGGGCGCGGGATATCGGCCGAGAGGCGCGCCCGCAGGACCTCGCGGGCGAGCTCGATGACGGAGCGGTCGAGCGTGCGGAAGCGGTCGATCGCCGAGCCGTGGGCGTCGCTGTTGAAGTTGCGGAGCGTGTCCGTGGAGTCCGAGATCGCCCGCACCCACTGCTGCGCGTACGCCCGCTCGAAGGCGGGCCGCAGCAGCGCCGGCGTGAGCGATCCGGACTCGAGCGCAGCGACCAGCGCCGCCAGACCCTCCCCGCCCGCCCGCGCCCGCCCGCGGCGCCAGAAGCACCAGTCGCCCAGCCCGCCGAGGGCCGCGGTCCACCGCGCCAGCGTCCCCCGGAACCGCGGGAGGTAGTCCGTATCGCCGGGCGCGCCCCAGGCGATCTCCGCTTCGGCCTCGACCAGCGTTTCCAGCTCCTTGCGCGCCGAGAGGTGAGCGTTGTGCGCCCCGATCAGGGTCTTCATCGCCCTGGAGGTGGGGGTGTCGGCGGCAAGGGCATCGGCGCCTGTGGTTGCCAGGCGCACGGCGGCCGCGGCGATGGCCGCGGTCCATGGCGGCGGCATCGGCACGTGCAGGAGCAGCGTCCGGAAGGAATCGGCCCACTCGAGCGTCCGGGCCAGTGCATCCCACTCCGCCTCGCCGCCCTTCCAGGCACGACCGAACAGCCGCGCGGCGTCCGATCCCGCATCGGCCAGGGCCGCGGTCTCCGCCTTCAGCCTCGCCGCCTTCTCGAGGTCGGCGATGGCCGCGCGGGCCTCCGGCGCGCCGCCGGCTGCGCGGACGGCGGCCAGCGTCTTCCGGGGTGCACGGCAGGTCCACCAGCGGAACGGTCCCGGCTTGTCGACCCCGGAGCGCAGCTTCGAGAGTAGCCCATTGATATCCAGGTCCAGAACTTCCGGCCGGTAGCCGGCGAAGAGCTCGCGCCGCAGCGCATCGCGAGCGCGCCCGCGGGCGATCCATGCTTCGAGCGTTGCCCTGATTTCCGCCCATCCGGGCTCCGTGATCAGGGCTTCGGTGGGCGAAGGGGTCGTGAGCAGGTGCCGCGCGAGTTCCGCCAGCCACCGCTGGCCCGTCCAGCTCAGCCCCGCCGCGGCCTCCGTGTTCTCCGGGTCCGGATCGAGAACATCGAACGCCGCGGCCGCGGCGGAGAGCAGACCCTCCGCGGTTCCCGCACTGGCCCGGGCGGCCTCGCGGATCAGCTCCGGCAGCGACTCGCTCCAGTCGCTGCGCCCGATCCCGCGGAGCGGGTGCCCGGCGGGGTCCTCCACCGCGCTGGCCGCCGTGGCGAGCCCTTCGACGTTTTCGCGGTAGCGTGCCAGGCGATCGGGCGTGACCTCAAGGATGCCGTCGAACGAGAGCGGCGACTCGGGCGCGCCGTCCAGGCCCATGAGCCGGGTGGCGACCTCGTAGAAGGTCTCGCCGCTCGCGCGCCGGGTGTGCAGGGCCCCGACGTAGGCGTTCAGCTCGGCGCGCTTGCGGTCCAGCTCCGCCGTGCTGGCCGCCCACGAGCGGGGCTCAGCCGCCGGCGCGGCGAAGGACTCGGCGAGCTGGGCCACCACCTCCTTCTTGCTGGCCTTGTTCGAATGCAGCTCCAGGCACCAGGGCGCGAGACCGGAACGCTCCAGCCGCCGGTGCACCACGCTGAGCGCCGCCAGCTTCTCCGCCACAAAGAGCACGCGCTTCCCCTGGCCGATCGCGTGCGCGATGAGGTTGGTGATCGTCTGCGACTTCCCGGTCCCCGGCGGGCCTTCGAGGACGTAGCTCCGCCCCTGCGCCGCCGAATGGATGGCCACGAGCTGCGAGGAATCGGCATCCATGGGGCACAACAGCTCGCCCGCGGGGATCGTGCGGTCGAGTTCGGCCGCCTTGGGGAACGGCTCGGCGCTGAAGGGCTCATCCGGCCGGTCCACCAGGTACTTCACGACCCGGTTCTGCAGGAGGGCATCGCTCTTCTCCTGCAGGTCGTGCCACATCAGGAACTTGGAGAAGGAGAACAGCCCCAGGTACGCCGTTCCGGTGATGTGCCAGCGCGGGATGTTCTTCACCGCTTCCCGGAAACGCCGCAGCACCAGCGGGAGATCGAAGCCCGCATCATCGTCGGGGAGTTCCTCGAGGGCCCGCGTGTCCAGCCCGTGGTCGACGCGGAGCTTCTCCAGCAGCGTGACGTTGGTCCGGGGCGGGTCGTCGCTCTGGCAGATGCGGAACCCCTCGCGCGCCGAGGTCCGCTCCATCTCCAGCGGCACCAGGACCAGCGGGGCCAGCCGCTCCTGTCCCCCGTTGTCCGCCTCGTACCAGTGGAGCATCCCCGCCGCCAGGTAGAGCGTGTTGGCCCCGGATTCCTCGAGACTCGTGCGCGCCGCGCGGAACAGCTCGGTCATCCGCTTGGTCAGCTCCGCCTCGGTCAGGTCGGCGCGCAGACGCTTGTCGGCGAGCTCCTCGCGGAGGAAGGCGGCCTCCGGGTCCTCGTCCCCCGCCCCCGCACCGGGGTCGCGCGGATCGTCGCTCCGCCCGCCGGGCCGCGGGAGAACGCCAAACTCCGCGCCCTCGGCGAGCATGTTCTCGAGCGCAGCGAGATCGGTGCACCGCAGCGGGATGCTCAGGCGCGTCTCCCGGAAGTTCAGCAGGCGGTTTCGCAGCGAGAGGTCGAGCAGCTTCCGCTTCCAGCGGTCGATCCGCCCCTGCGGCGTGGCGGGCGCGGCGGGCCGGTCCGACGGCTCCCAGGCGATGCCCTGGTCGGGCAGCACGCTGTGGACGCCCGGCACCGTCTCCACCGGGCCGGGCGTGATTGGCGCAGCATCCGAGCGCGAAGCCGCGATGGGCAGCGGCCGGATCTTCAGCCGCCTCGCCGAGCGCACATCCACCGCGCACAGGAAGCGGTGGGTATCCCTCAGCCGCGCCCGGGCGGAATCCACCGCGGCCGCGAACGATGCGCCGGCGCCGGTGAGCGCCGTCGCCTCGACCGCCACGATCTCGCCCAGCTCCACCCGCTTCAGGATGCGCAGGCCTTCCTCGACAACTGGTTCGGGGAAGCATTCCTCGCGCGTCCAGAACGCGGCCAGCGCGTGCCCCTCGACGATGATCACCAGCGGGTGCAGGCCCGCCTGTTCCCAGCCGCTTGCGAGCAGCAGCGCCAGATCCAGGCATGTCCCCATCCGGGCTTCCAGCACCTGGTCCACCGAGCGGACCTTCTGCCCGCCCGTCTCGAAACTCGCCGGAGGATTTACGTAGCTCAGGTCGCACGCGCGGAAGGCGAGGTAGATCGCCTCCGCCAACACCGCCGCGCGCTCCGGGCTTCTGGTCTGATACCCCGAAAGCGCCCCATCCGCGCGGGAGGGAGGGGGGACGGGCGACCGCTCCAGGAGTTCCGACGCGGAGCGCAGGATGCGGTCGATCGCGGGATGGTTCGGCGTCACAAAGGCCGCCAGCAGCTCCGGCATCACGCCGACGCCCGGCCACTCGTTTACGGCAAGCACCTCGATGGCCCGCGCTTCCCGCGCTGCGGGCTGCCCGCCCACATTGACCTCGATAATGAGCTCGGTGGCCTCTCGCTCCGTCTGACCCGCGAGCGCCCCGGGGTTGAGCCCGAGCCGCACATCGTCGAGGTTGTACGTCGCGCCGGGCTCGATCCGCATCACCCGACCAACCCACGGCTCCGACACCCGCGGGATCCAGCAGCGCACCTCCAGGTCCTCCGCCGCGGCGTCCCCCTCGTTGGTCAGGGAGAGCCTCCGCACGACCGGCACGCCGTTCTGCTGGAGGGCATAGTTCACCCGCCCCAGGCAATCAACCGAAACCCCGATCCGGCCCGGCGGGGTTTGGACAGGGGATGAGAGGCCCGGTGATGCAGGCACAAGCCCACCCCCCGCCGCCGCGGCCGCGCCAACAACACCTTCGTCCGACATCCGCCCACCTCACGCGCCTGGAGCGCCATCGGGACGCCCTCAACGCGCGCCCGGGACAAGAACCGGAGGCCGACCGGTCGGCAGAAACGCCCAACGACTCTATCCCTCATGTACCCGGCGCCGATCCAGTGCGGGCGACAGGAATCGAACCTGCACGACCTTGCGGCCACGGGATCCTAAGTCCCGCGCGTCTGCCAGTTCCGCCACGCCCGCGGTGCCCCATGGTAGCGGCCCGGCCGCCAAAACCCCCGTCCGGAGCCCCCGGGCGGGGGTGAGCCCCGTCGACCCCGGCCGCCACCCCGTTCGTACAATCGCTGCGACCTCTTGAGCCGATCTACTTCTATGCGCAACCGCGACCGACTCGGACTCTCCCTCTCGCCCCTGCTCCTCCGGCTCCTGCTGGCGGTGATCTTTGTGCAGGCGGGCCTGGGCAAGTTCCTCGCGACCGTCGAGGTCTCCCCCGCGGAAGCCGCGCTGCTGTCGAAGATGGGCGTCCAGATCGGCGCTCCGGCAACGCCCCCGGCCCCGTCCGTCGTGACCGAACCGCCCGCGCCCCAGGAGCCCGACGAGGCGACGCCCCCCTCCGCGGCGCCCGGTTCCGGCGCCCCCGCCGCGCTGCCCGATGGACCCGCCCAGATCCGCAAGCTTTACACGGTCGCGCTGCGCATCCAGCGCGCGGCGTTCCCCGAGCCGCTCGAGGGCGGCGCCAAGGTCCGCGCCCTCTGGCCGCCCGATCTTGCCGCCGGCGGCTGGCCGCGGCACCTCGCCTGGGCTGTCGCCATAACCGAGGTGCTCGGCGGGGCCTGCCTGCTCCTGGGCATCCTCACGCGCGTCTGGTCGCTGGCCATCGCCGGCGTGATGCTCGGGGCGATCTGGCTCATGCAGATCGGCCCCGCCATCCAGTCCGGCGAGACCGTGCTCGGCGTCCTCCCCGCCTACAAAGCATGGGATACCGCGGCGTGGCAGCCCCTCTGGCTCCAGTTCGCGTTGCTGATGTCCGCGCTCGCCCTCCTCTTCCTGGGCGCGGGCCGGCTCAGCCTCGACGGCCTTCTCCTGGGCGGCGGCGGTGACGATGCCGAGGATTGAGCTGCCCAGCCGCGAGCTCTGGCTGCCCCGCGCTCTCGCGGCCGCGCGGCTCGGGCTCCCGATCGGCGCTTCCCTCGTACTTCACGGCGCCATCGCGATCATCCTTCTGACGTCCGCCATCGGCTTCAGCCACGGCTCGGGCGATGCCCGCTCGCGGGCCGAAGTCGTGATCAACCTCCCGCGGCCGCCCGCGCCCGTCCGCCAGCAATCGGGCGAATCCGGCGAGGCCCTCGCGCCCGCCCCGGTCGCCACGCCGCCGAAACTGCAGGGCCTCTCCACGCCCAGCCTTGCCCCGCCGCCGGTCCTCCGCTCCGCGGGCGCCGAGCTGGCGGGAACGGGCGAGCTCCTCCGCCGCCAGGACGAGTCCGCGATTGGTGGGGCGACCTTCGCCGGCCTGGGAGCCAAGCGCGCGGGGAGCGTCGTCTACGTCGTCGATGCCTCCGGCGCGATGGTCAGCAGCCTCAAGTTCGTCCTCGCCGAGCTGGAGCGTTCCGTCGGCAGCCTTTCCTCCGCGCAGAAGTTCCAGGTCGTCCTCTTCCGCGAAGCGCCGGGCGGGCTCCTCTACGACACGTTCACGCCCCCCGGCTCCGACGCCCGCCGCCCCAAGCTTGTCCCCGCGACGCCCACCAACAAGGCCGCCCTCTCCCGCTGGCTCGCCGCCGCGCGGCCCATGGGCCGCTCCAACCCGCTCGACGGCCTCCGCCGCGGCCTTCAGTTTGAGCCCGACGCCATCTTCCTCCTCTCCCGCAGCATCCGCCGCTCCGGGAACGACGCCGGAATACCCGAGACCGGCGGCGTCTGGGGCCGCGGCACCGCCGAGATCCTCGGCGAACTGAATCACCTGAATCCACGCCGCGGCCAAGGCCGCCGCGTAGTCATCAAGTGCATCCAGTTCCTCGAGGAAGACCCGACGGGCACCATGCAGGCCATCGGCACCGAGCACGGCGACGGCGCGGGCAGCTATTCGGTCCTCACGCTCGAGCAGCTGGGGGCGCGATGAAGCGATCCGCCCTGGCGGCCCTCGCCGCGACCCTTTTGCTCGCCGAGGTCGCCGCCTCGCAGCCCGATCGTCCCGCCGCCGAAGAGGTCGCGACCCTCGAGCGCCGCGCTGCCGACCG
>JAEYVB010000330.1 GCA_023429345.1 Planctomycetota bacterium | reverse complement strand
CTTCAGCGCAGGACCGTCCGCTGAGCGAGGCCGGCCCGCTGGGGCTTCCCGTGCCCTTGCGCAGTGTCATGACGTACTGCCGGGACCTGGGTTTCGGGAGCGAGCAGACGAAGCTGGCCCGCGAACTCCACCGCGGCTACAGCGCCGCCTACCGCGAAGCGACAACGCGTGCCCGGAGCGCAGCCGAACCCCTCGAAGCCCGGCACGAACGGGTGGTCATTGCCGACGCGTATGTGATCGAAGTCAGGGACCTCGAGCAGCAGTTCCTGAGAGATCTCCGGGCGCTTTGCTCCCCCGAGCAGTCGGAACGCTTCGACTCCGTCGAGCGCGCCCGGCGGCGCGAGAGGGGCCGCATCCTGGCCTTCTGCGCCGGCGATGGGGTGGATCTCACCCGCGTCTTCGAATCGCTCAAGCTCGAGCGTCCCGAGGCGGCCGACGAGATCCTGCTGCGTTGGGAGTTGGATATCGACCGTGTGGAGGCCGATCGGGAACGGCTCCTCCGCGGCGTACTCAAGATGCTGGCCGAGCCGGCTGTCGCTTCCGGACAAGACCGCAAGCCGCTCCAGGAGTTCATTTCGAACCTGCACGCCGTCTCGAGCCGGGCGCGGGACCTGACGCGCCGCAGCGTTCGGGAGCTCGGAGGGGTCCTCGCTCCGGAGGCGCGATCTGCGTACACGGCGGAGTTCAATCGCCGCTGCTATCCGCGGATCTACGCTGATTCGGACGCCGAGCGGGCGCTGGCGGCGGCGGCCAAGATCCCCGATCTCACTCCCGACCAAAGGGAACAGCTGGAGCAACTGACCGCGTCCTACTCTCGGGATTCAGGCCCGATGAACGACCGGTGGGCGCGGGCGGTCGATGAGAAGCAGGCGGCGCTGGCCGATGACCTGGAAGCGGCCGATCTGCCGGATGATCCCCGGGACCCGTTCGTCTCCGCCAAGTCCGAGCGGCTCGCCCTTGATGAGAGGACGCTCAGGCGGCTGGGGGACATCCTGACCGTGGCTCAGCGTGACCTCTTGCCCAAGCCTTCCCGCCGCAACGACGGCCCGCCGGAGTTCGTGCCCGACATGGGAGAGAGCTACCAGGAGGAGTGGGAACGCTTCGAGCGGGAGGACTGACCGGTCCTATGGTCCGGCCCAAGCAATGGAGGCCGCCATGCACTTCGATCCAGACGCCGCCGGCAAGCCGGGATCCGGCATTTTCGGGCTCCCCCACTCCCGGGAGGAGGCCTCGGTGGTTCTGCTCCCTGTCCCGTTCGACGCGACGACGTCGTATGGGCACGGAACGGCGGATGGTCCCGCGGCCATTCTGCGGGCGTCGATGCAGGTGGACCTCTACGACCGTACGTACGGGCGGATCTACGAGCGGGGGATCCATCTGCTGCCCGAGAGCGGCGAGATCCGGCAGGCCTCCCGCAGTGCACGGGCGCTGGCCCTCCCGATCATCGAGAAAGGCGGCGCCGACCCCTCCGATGAGGCCGTGCTCGCGAAGATCGATGCGCTCGGCGATCTCGTCAATCACTACACCTATTCGGAAACCCGCCGCACCCTGGAGCAGGGCAAGATTCCGGGCCTTGTGGGTGGGGACCACTCCACGCCCTTCGGGGCGGTAAGGGCCTGCGCCGAGCACGCCGCGGCCGGCGGTGAGCGCCTGGGCATCCTGCACATCGATGCCCACATGGATTACCGCGAAGCCTTCGAGGGTTTCCGTTGGTCTCACGCCTCGATCATGCACAGCGTGCTGAGCCGGATCCCGGAGGTGGCGACGATTGTTCAGATCGGCATCCGCGATTTCGGTGAAGGGGAAATGGATTTCGGCATCGAGCAGGGGAGGCGGTCGCTCACGTGCTTCGATCTCGAGTGGGCGCAGCGGATCGAGAGCGGGGAGTTGTTCCTCGATCTGGCCCGCGAGGCTGTAGCCCACCTGCCCGAGCACGTGTACATCTCGTTCGATATCGATGCGCTGGACCCGTCGCTGTGCCCCAACACGGGCACGCCGGTGCCGGGTGGGCTGAGCTTCAACCGCGCCGCCCTCCTGCTCGACACCCTGCGGACGAGCGGGAAGAAGGTGGTCGGGTTCGACCTCGTGGAGGTCGCTCCCGGGCCCGAGGGCGATGAATGGGACGCGAACGTCGGGGCCCGTATCCTGTACAAACTCTGCGGCGTCGCGACCGCACCACGATAAGGGTTCCCGGGTTAGAACGCCGCCCGCGGGATGGCCAATCGGACCGCCAGCCGGATCAACTCGGCCGCGGCCTCGAAGGTCACGTCGAAGATGTACGGGCCTGCAAAGAAGAAGACCGCCCCGAAGGCGATCAGGCCGGCGATCTGGGCCTGGTCGCCGCGCCACACCGCCTCGAACCTCGGCGAGAGCGAACCGAGAACGCGGAAGCCATCCAGCGGCGGGATGGGCAGCAGGTTGAACGCGGCCAGACACAGGTTGAGCCCGACACCCACCCTCAGGAACATCTGGGTGTTCGGAAAGAGCGGATCGGTCGCGTGCCAGCCGGTCCAGTAGCCGCCCGCGAGGCCAACCCAGAACACGTACAGCACGAGCGCGATCGCCGCGAGCGTCAGATTCACCAGCGGGCCGGCGATCGCCACAAGCGCATCGCCGTGCCGCCCGCGGAGCCGCGAGGAATCGACGGGCATGGCCCCCCAGGCGATCCCCACCAGGGCAAAGAGCAGCAGGCTCGTCTGCCCCATGTGCACCAGCGGGTTCCATGTCATGTGCCCGGCGCGCAGGGGCGTGTCATCCCCGAGCCGAATGGCGACCCACCCGTGCGCCAACTCATGGAGCACGATCGAACCGATCACCCAGACTACCCAGCCTACGGCCAACACCGGGCTGACGGACCATGCATCCGCGAACCACCAGCTCATCGCCACCTCCTCCGGTTGAGCTCTCCTATCGGAGATAGCCCCTTCGCGGCGCGGCCCCTGCGTAACCGGTTGGAGCTGCAGCCAGAACCAGCGTGGCTCCCTGAGCGTGGACTAGCCGACGGTGGGGAGGTACGCCGCGAGCACATCCCGCGCCGCCGCGAGATCTCCCTTATCGACCATTTCGGTCACCGTGTGGATGTATCGCGTGCCGACGACGATCCCGATCGCCCGGGCGCCCGCGGCCGCCTGCTGGGCCGCGGCGCCGTCCTGGCCGCCCGCGGCGAGGATGGTCCGCTGGTACGGGATCTTGTTCCGCTTGGCCACTTCTTCGAACTCCTTCACGAGCGTGTGGTCGCTGATGAAGGAACC
>JAEYVB010000175.1 GCA_023429345.1 Planctomycetota bacterium | reverse complement strand
CCCCCCCCCCCCCCCCCCCCCCCCCCCCCCCCCCCCCCCCCCCCCCCCCCCCCCCCCCCCCCCCCACCCCAAGAGGTGCGTGTGGGTTGGTCGGAATCTGGTACACTCAGGGCCGCCATCTGTGCGGAGGAGGTTCGGCCATGTGGAATACCTTCTTTGGTGACAACGCGGCGTGGTACACGATCCCCGCGATTGTCGGGACGATGTTCTTCACGGCGCGGATTGTGATGATGCTGGTGGGGCTGGGGGATCACGACTTCGAGATCAACCACGACATCGACCATCCGGACAGCTCGCACGATTTCCAGATCTTCTCGCTGCAGAGCATCGCGGCGTTCTGCATGGGGTTCGGGTGGGGGGCGTTCAGCGCGTACCGCGGGACGGACTGGGGGATCGGCGGGCAGCTCGCCTCGGGGGCGGTGTGCGGGACGGGGATGGTGTGGATCCTGGCGGTGAGCCTGCGGGCGATGGCGGACCTGACGAGCAGCGGGAACATCGCGATGACGAGCGCGGTGGGGCGCGAGGGCGAGGTGTACGTGACGGTGCCGGCGGGGGGCGCCGGGCGGGGGCAGGTTCGGCTAGTGCTGGAGGAGCGGCAGCGGATCTACAACGCGATCGGCACGGAAGAGGATCTGCCGCGTGGGACGCGGGTGAAGGTCGTGAAGATCAACGACGACAACACGCTGACTGTGGCGCGGGCTTAGCCGCGGGAAATGTTGCGTAAGGGATTGAACGGCTTCGGCTGGTGTGCGGGAGCGGATCTATGGGCACCACAGCACTGGGCGCGGATTCGCCGCTCGGGCTCATCGTGGCCGGTGGTATCGCTCTCAACATGCTGTTGTCGCTGATGTTCCTGGTCACCCGGTACCGCCGCTGCGGTCCCAATGAGATCCTCGTGGTGTACGGGTCGGTGGGGCCTCAGAGGGTGAAGTGCTTGCACGGCGCGGGGACGTTCGTGCTGCCGCTGGTGCAGGGGTGGGCGAAGCTGAGCCTGCGGCCGATTCCGCTGCAACTGGAACTGGACGGTGTGCCATTCTCCGGCGGCGGGCGTGTGTCGGTGCGGATCCGCGGGAATATGGCGATCTCGACCGAGCCGGCCATGATGCGGTCGGCGGCGGAACGGTTGCTCGGCCTGAACGCTGAACAGTTGACGGAAATGGGCCGTGGGACTGCGGACACGGCGGCGGTTGGGCTGGTGCAGCGCACCGAGGCTGGCGAGGCCGAGCACAACCGGCACGCGTTCAAGAAAGCCGTCCGCGATGCCATCGATGAGTCGCTGGCGGCCCTCGGCCTCACAACCACGGGCCTCGAGATCCTGGACCTGACTATCCAGCAGCCGGAGGCGGCCGCGCTGGGAACTTCTGCAAGCGAGAGAACGCAATGACTACGCACGCACCGATCGTCCTGGCGGCCATGTCCCCCCTCTGGCTCACGGTGGGCGGGGCTGTGGCGCTGCTGCTGATCTTCCTGATGCTGTACCTGATCACCAGGTACCGGCGGTGCCCGTCGAACCGCATCCTGGTGGTGTACGGGAAGGTGGGGAACAAGGCGAGCAAGTGCCTGCACGGCGGAGGCTGTTTCGTGCTGCCGCTGATCCAGGACTACGCGTACCTCTCCCTCGAGCCGATGGTGATCGAGATCCCGCTGGAGGGGGCGCTCTCGCAGAACAACATCCGCGTGAACGTGCCGTCGACCTTCACGGTGGGGATTTCAACCGACGGCACGCTGATGAACAACGCGGCGGAGCGGCTCCTGGCGCTGACGCCGAACAACATCCGGGAGCTGGCGCAGGACATCATCCTGGGGCAGCTGCGCCTGGTGATCGCGACGCTGACGATCGAGGAGATCAACCGCGACCGCGAGAAGTTCATGACGCTGATCAACGAGAACGTGGGGCAGGAGATCAACAAGATCGGCCTGGACCTGATCAACGTGAACATCCGGGACATCACCGACGAGTCGGGGTACATCCAGGCGATCGGCAAGCGGGCCGCGGCGGAGGCGATCAACCGGGCCAAGGTGGAGGTGGCGCAGCAGGAGCAGACGGGGGCGACGGGGGAGGCGATCGCGCGGCGCGAGCAGACGGTGAACGTGGCGGCGGAGACGGCGGCGGCGGTGGAGGGCGAGAAGCTGGCGGAGCAGCGGCAGCGCGTGGCGGTGGCGGCGATGGAGGCCGAGGCGGTCAAGGGCGAGGCGCAGGCCAAGCGGGAGCGCGAGGTGACGATCGCGCAGCGCGAGGCGGAGATCGTGGCCCAGAAGAAGGCGGCGGAGCAGCAGCAGCGCATCAAGGTGGCGGAGGCCGAGGCGACGGCGACGGTGGGGGAGAACACGTCGCGGGCGCAGATGGCCGAGAGCAACGCCAAGCTGGCGGAGATCCAGGCCGAGGCGCGGCGGCGGGCGCAGGTGGCGAACGCCAAGGCGCAGGAGATGATCCTGCAGGCGGAGCGCGAGCAGGAGCTGGCGCGGATGGCCAAGGAGGACATCGCCCCGCAGGAGATCGAGAAGGCGCGGATCGAGCTGGCGGCGGCCGCGGAGGCCGAGAAGCGGCGGATCGAGGCGCAGGGCGAGGCGGACGCGATCCTGGCGAAGTACGAGGCGGAGGCCAAGGGCGTGCAGCTGGTGATGGAGGCCAAGGCCGAGGGGTACCGCAAGCTGATCGAGGCGTGCGGCAGCGATGGGGCGGTGGGCCCGACGCTGCTGCTCATCGAGCAGTTGCCGAAGCTGGTGAGCGAGCAGGTGAAGGCGGTGCAGAACCTGAAGATCGACAAGATCACGGTGTGGGACAGCGGCACCAACAGCAGCGACGGCCGGAACACGACGGCGGACTGGCTGAGCGGGATGGTGGGGGCGCTCCCGCGGATCCACGAGCTGGCGGCGCAGGCGGGGATCGAGCTGCCGACGGCGCTTGGGAGGGTGCGGGCCCAGAACGACGGGCACCTGAGCGCGCCGGCGGAGCCGATCCAGGTGGCGCGGAAGGAGCCGCCGAAGGTGTCTTGAGTTGAATCGACGCCACGGGCCAGGCTCGCCGGGCGAGTCTGACCCGTGCCACGAGGGCATGAAACTTGGCCGGGGTTACGCATGAAGCGGGCCCCGGCTTTCATGTTGGGGGCGCGGGGTGGGACTACACCTCTCCGGAGAAACCACCGGGGACATTCCCCACTTCGAGGGAGGTATCGATGAACAGCAGAATCGTTTGGAGCGGTGTTGGTGTCGCCGCGTTGGCCGTGCTGTCGGGGCAGGGGCAGCAGCCGACCAATCCGAGCACGCCGCGGCCGGGGCAGCCGGGGTCTACTCAGCCGGGGCAGCCGGGCCAGCCGCGGCCCGGGGACCGGCCGATGACGCCGGCGCGGGAGATGCCGTCGCGCCCGGGGCAGCCGGGGATGGAGTCGCAGCGGATGGGTCAGCCGGGGGAGCAGCACAAGGCGATCGACTGGATGGAGGGGACCTGGACGGCGACGGCGACGCAGTGGCGGAGCGCGGACGCCGAGCCGGTCGAGTTCGAGGGGAGGCTGACCAGCGAGTGGGTGCTGGGCGATCGCTTCCTGCGGATGGAGTTCAGGAGCCAGAAGGAGGGGATGCCCTTCGAGGGTTTGAGCTTCATCGGGTACAACCTGGCGACGGACGAGTACGAGGGCAACTGGATGGACACCACCAGCACGCAGCTCTCGCACTCGAGCGGGCACTACGCCAAGGAGACCAACACGCTGACGATGCACGGTGAGTTCACCGACCAGCAGACGAAGCAGAAGGTGGAGTCGCGGTCGGAGGCGCGGATGGAGAGCCCCGACCGCTGGACGTGGGAGATGTACAGCAAGCCGGAGGGGGGCAGCGAGTTCAAGTCGCTGCAGGTCGTGCTGACCAAGGGCCCGGGCGGGATGGACCGGCCCGGGATGGATCGGCCCGGCATGGACCGGCCGGGGATGGATCGTCCGGGGGCCACGCCGCCGAGCACGCGCCCGGGGATCACGCCGCCGAGCCCCAGCACGCCGCCGTCGGGGATCCGCCCGAGCGATCCGACGCGTCCGGGCGAGCCCACGCGTCCGGGAGAGACGCCGCGGCCGAGCACGCCGCCGAGTTCGCCGGGTTGATGTCGGGGTGATGCAGGGACCGCGGGCCACGCCGGGCGTGACCCGTGCCACCTAAAGAATGAGGGCCACCGCGCGGCGCGGTGGCCCTTTGTCGTTGGTGCCGGAAGTGGAGGTCAGACGCCGGCGGGCTCGAGTTCGAGCGACTCGCTGGGCGCTGTGACGACGGCGCGGCCGGTGCTGATGGTGCGGGCGGGGCCGTACATGAACTCTTCGCGGATCACCTTGCCGTTCTGCACGGTGTAGACGCCGATCTCTTCCATCTGCCGGCGCGTGCCGCTGGCGTTTTCCTGGACGTCCATGTTGAAGCGGATGGAGAAGCCGGTGGCGCCGACGAAGGGGCCCTCGGCCTTGGCGCTGTGGACGGTGTTGTTGGCCGACCACCACTCGCTCTTGGCGGCGATGGCCTTCTTGCCCTTCCAGGCCATCTCCATGCCCTCGCCCTCGATGGACTCGGCCTGCGGGTGCCAGTACTTGTCCCAGAGCTCCTTGTCCTTGCCGCCCTGGTTGAAGTGCGCGACGACGGCGTCGCCGATCTGCCGGGGCGTGGCGCCGCGGCCGCGCTTGATGGACTTGGGCGCGGTGCCGGCCTTGCCGGCGGGCTTCTTCGCGGCCTTGCGCGCGGGGGCGCGGCGGGCGGGCTTTTTGGAGGACCGGGCGGCGGACTTCTTGACGGACTTCTTGGCTGATTTCTTCTTGGCCATGTGGGGGTTCCCCTCCAGGTTCGGGCCCGGCATGGGCCCGGAGAGCATGGTGTACCAGAAAGCGATTCGGGGTGCCGCGGGGGGGAGTGCGGGGAGGGGGGGCTTGGGGGGGCGCGGGCGGGGGTACACTGGCGGGATGCTTGGGAAAG
>JAEYVB010000141.1 GCA_023429345.1 Planctomycetota bacterium | reverse complement strand
GAACAGGACGGGGAGAGAGGCGGCACAGGGGGGCGGGAATGAAGCCGATCACGACGCGCGTGCACGGGATTATCGACTACGTGGTGGGCACCCTGCTCATCGTTGCGCCGTGGCTCTTTCTCTTTGCCCACGGCGGCCCGGAGACGTGGGTGCCGGTGATCCTCGGGGCCGGGATCATTGTGTACAGCCTGCTGACGGACTACGAGGATGGGGCGGTGGGGCTGATCCCGATGCCGGTCCACCTGGTGCTCGACGGGGTCGGGGGCGCGTTCCTGGCGCTGTCGCCGTGGATCTTCGACTTCGCGGGAATCATCTGGTGGCCGCACGTGCTGGTGGGCATCGCGGAGATCGGGGTGGCGGTCGCGACGCGGTGGCATCCGCGGACGGAACGTCTGCCGGCTCGGGCGCGCACGGTGTGAAGCGCGGGCGGTTCATGAAGCCCCGCTCATGACCCATTCATGAGCCTGGTTTATCATCCCCGCGTTGTCGAGGCGCGATGTTGCCCAATCGAATCCGGGTTGTCCGGGGGCGGGAGCCGGGGAGAGCGCCGCGCGCCCCGCGGGGGAGGCGGAGTCGGCGCTCCGATTGAGCGAAGAGCGGTTCCGGATCGCGCTGGGCGGCAAGGCGGTGACGGTCTTCGAGCAGGACCTCGACCTCCGCTACACGTGGATCTATCCGCCCGAGGTGCACGGCTACAGCGTCGGCCACACGGATGAGGAGCTGCTCCCAAACGAGGAGGGACGCCGCCTGGCGCGGATCAAGCGCGGGGTGATCCGCACGGGGCACGGGGCGCGCGAGGAGGTCCGGGTCCACACCCGGATCGGGCTGCGCTGGTACGACCTGATCGTGGAGCCGCGGCGGGATGAGGCCGGGGCCATCGTGGGGATCGCCGGCACAGCGCTGGACATCACGCAGCGGAAGCTCGCGGAGGAGCGGGCCGATGCGGAGAGAGATCTCCTCCGGCAGGTGCTGGACCAGCTGCCGGTGGGGGTGATCCTGGTCGATGCCGACGCGCAGCTGGTGCTGAGGAACGCGGGCGTGGCCCGCATCACGCAGCGTCCCGAGGGCAACGGCGGGGCGATCGAACAGTGGTCGGGCAGGACGTTCTACCGCGGGGACGGCACGGCGTACACGGCGACGGAGTGGCCGCTGACCCGGGCGCTGCGGTCGGGGGAGGTGGTGACGGCCGAGGAGATGACCTTCGACCGCGACGATGGCGTCCGCGCGACGCTCCGGGCCAGCGCCGCGCCGATCCTGGACTCGCGCGGGGGGCGTGTGGCGGCGGTCGCGGTCTTCGACGATGTGACGGAGCGGAGCCGGGCGGAGCAGTTCGCGGCGTTCCTGTCCAGGGCGAGCGAGGTGCTGGCCTCTTCGCTCGAGTACCGCACGACGCTGGCGGCGGTGGCGGAGCTCGTGGTGCCGCGGATCGCGGACTGGTGCGCGGTCGACCTGCTGGGGGAGGACGGGTCATTGAAACGGCTGGCGGTATCGCACGTCGACCCCGCGAAGGTACGCTCCGCGCTCGAGGTCGCGGATCGGTACCCGACGGACATGGCGCCTGCGCACGGCACGGCGCAGATCGTGCGGACCGGCCGGCCGGAACTCGTGGCGGAGATCACGGACGAGATGCTCCGCGGGGCGGCGAGGGATGCCGAGCACCTGGAGATCCTGCGGGAGCTCGGCCTGCGGTCGTACATCGGGGTGCCGCTGGTGGCCCGGGGCCGCACGCTGGGTGTGATCAGCCTCATCTCGGCGGAATCGGGCCGGGTGTACACCGAGGGGGACCTGGCGCAGGCGATGGAGCTGGCCCGCCGCGCGGCGACGGCGGTCGACAACGCGCGGCTGTACCAGTCGGCGCGGGACGAGCTGGCCGAGCGCCGGCGGGTGGAGGCGGAGCTGCGCACGAGCGAGGAGCGCTTCCGGGCGGCGTTCGAGCAGTCGCCCATCGCCAAGCAGATTTTCGCCCCCGACGGGCGCTGCATCGCCGCCAACCCGGCGTGGGCGGAGCTGTGGCAGAGCCTCCCGGACGGGTACGTGGGGTACAACATCCTGGAGGACCCGCAGCTCGAGGCGCGGGGTGTGATGGGGCGGATCCGCCGGGCGTTCGCGGGCGAGGTGGTGCACATCGACCCGATCGTGTACGACCCCGCGGAGATCGGGAAGCCGGGGCGCGCGCGGTACGTGCAGGCGTCGCTTTCGCCGGTCCGCTCGGCGGCGGGCGCGGTGACGGAGGTCGTGCTGGTCCTCGCGGATGTGACGGAGAAGGTCGAGGCGGAGGCGGCGCTGCGGGCGAGCGAGGAGCGGCTCCGCACGGCGACGCGGGCGGGCCGGATCGGCGTGTGGGAGTGGGACATGGTCACCGGGCGGGTGATCTGGTCGCCGGAGGTGCACGAGATCCACCGGATCGGGCCGGGCGAGTTCGGCGGGACGGCCGCGGCCTGGGAGCAGCTCGTCCATCCGGAGGACCGCGTGCGGGTGAAGCGGGCGATGGAGGCGGCGCTGGCCCGGAACGAGGACTACGCGCTCGAGTTCCGGGGGATCGCGGGGGATGGCGAGGTCCAGTGGCTGTGGACGCGGGCGACGGTGCACCGGGACGGGTCGGGGAAGGCCGTGCGGATGGTCGGGGCCACGCTGGACATCACCGAGCGCAAGCGCGCGGAGCACGACCTGCGGGAGAGCGAGCTCCGCCACCGGCTGGTGAACAGGGCCACGAATGATGTCATCTGGGACTGGGACCTGCTGACCGACCGCGTGCAGTGGAACGAGGCGATCACGGCCCTGGGCTGGACGTCCGGGGAGCTGGGCGGCGCGGTGGAGGCGTGGTACGACCGGATCCACCCGGAGGACCGGGAGCGCGTGGCGCAGGGGGTCCGGTCGGCGATCGACTCCGGGGGCGAGACCTGGGTGGACGAGTACCGCTTCCGCCGGAAGGACGGCACGTACGCCACGTTCCTGCACCGGGGGTTCATCGCACGGTCGCCGGGGGGCCACCCGCACCGGATGATCGGGTCGATGCTGGACCTCACGCAGCGGCGGTCTGCGGAGGAGGCGCTCGCGGAGGCGTACAGCGGCTGAACTCCGTGCTCTCGGCGATCGCCGAGGGGTACATCGCGCTGGACAACGAGCTGCGGTTCATCGCGGTGAACCCGGCGGCGCAGCGGCTGGCGTTCGACGGGCGGCCGGTGGAGGAGATGCTGGGCCGCGGGTACGCGGAGCTCTACCCGCACCTGCGGGAGTCGGAGAGCTTCCGGTGCTACGCGCGGGCGCTGGCGGACCAGGTGGATGTGCATTTCGAGGCCCGGTCGGGCGTCACCGGGCGGTGGCTGGAGACGCACGCGTACCCGAGGCGGTGGGGGCTCGAGGTGTACATCCGCGACATCACCGAGCGGATGGAGGTCCAGGCGGAGATGCACCGGCAGGCGCGGGAGCTGGCGCGTTCGAACCAGGAGCTCCAGGACTTTGCCTACGTCGCGAGCCACGACCTGAAGGAGCCGCTGCGGGGGATCAGCACCTACGCCGGCATCCTCGCGGAGGACTACGCCCCGCTGCTCGACGCCGCGGGGGCGGACAAGATCGCGACGATCGACCGCCTGGCGCGCCGGATGTACGGGCTGCTGGATGCGCTCCTGGAATACTCGCGGATCGGCCGGACGGAGCTCGCGTACGAGGCGGTGGACCTCGGGCGGGTGGTGGCCGACGCCCTGGACTCGCTCCGCGGCCGGCTCCGCGAGGAACAGGCGGAGGTGATCGTCGCGCCGGGGCTGCCGTCCGTGTCGTGCGACCGCTTCGGCGTGCTGCAGCTCTTCACGAACCTGATCGCCAACGCGGTGAAATACAACACGTCCACGCTCAAGCGGGTGGAGATCGGGCACGCGGTGCGCGACGGGCAGCCCGCCTGTTTCGTACGGGACAACGGGATCGGCATCGCGCCGCAGCACCACGACCGCGTGTTCGCGATGTTCAAGCGGCTGCATAAGCGCGAGGAGTACGGGGGGGGCGTGGGCGCGGGGCTGGCGATCGTCAAGAAGGTGGTCGAGCACCATGGCGGGCGGGTCTGGCTGGACTCGGCCCCCGGGCGCGGCTCGACGTTCTGGTTCACGCTGGGGCCGCCGGGGGCGCG
>JAEYVB010000439.1 GCA_023429345.1 Planctomycetota bacterium | reverse complement strand
TCCTCAACGGAACCGTCATCGACTCGCCGAACTGGAACGGCGGCTGGGAGCGCCGCGACATCGACCTCGCCCCCTACGCCGGACAGACCGTCACCCTCGAGTGGCGCTTCGACAGCGGCGGCATCTTCGGCCTCCAGGAGCGCGGCTGGATGGTCGACAACATCCAGCTCACCGCCACCACCCGCGGCTGCACCAACCCCGCCTGCTACGCCAACTGCGACGCCTCCACCACCAACCCCGCCCTCAACGTCGCCGACTTCACCTGCTTCCTCCAGCGCTTCGCCGCCGGCGACCCCTACGCCAACTGCGACGCAAGCACCGCAGCGCCGACGCTGAACGTCGCGGACTTCACCTGCTTCCTCCAGCGCTTCGCGACCGGATGTCCGTAGGGCCCGCAGCTCCCATAGCGCGGGCATCCTGCCCGTGTCCGCCGCCTAATACACCTCGACAAAGATCCGCCGGCTCGGCTTCACCTGCTTGTGCAGCATCGACCGCGTCCACGAGACGATGTCGCCCATCGCCTCCGGCTCGACCTTCAGGTACTGCTCGAGCGCGTGGTCCGGGAGCAGGCCCGCGATCTTCTGGAGGATCCCAAGCTCCATCCCCGCGAGCCCGCAGATGTAGATGAGCGTGCGGTTGCTCTCGAGGATCGGCAGCAGGAGGTCGCGGTGCGTGCCGATGCGGTCCTGCACGTACATGGGGTCGTGCCCGTCCTCCTGCTTCTCGCGGCTGATCGCCGTGAGGTAGGTGAAGTTCGGGTGCTCGGCCTGCATCCTCAGGAGGTCGCCGTGGTACAGGAGGTCCGACGCGTACGCCGAGCCCATCACCAGCACGACGCGGCTCTCGACCTTCCGCTGGATCAGCTCCAGCAGCATCCCGCGGAACGGCGCGATCCCCGTGCCGGTGGCGAAGAAGAGGTAGTCGTGGTTCTCGGGCGCGGCGGGCAGGACGAAGCGCTTGCCGCTCGGGCCCGTGAGGTTTACCCGGTCGCCCACCTTCAGGTCGCAGAGGTAGTTGCTGGCGACACCGAGGAAGAGTTTGCCGGTCTCGTGGTGCTCGTCAATGGTGCGCTTGACCGTCGTCGCCACCACCGTCCCGCGCCCGTCCTCGCCGCCGGACGGCGAGGCGATCGAGTACAGGCGGAGCTTGTGGGGGCGGCCGCTCGCGTCCACCCCGGGCGGGATCACGCCGAAGGACTGCCCGGCCCGGAAGTTGCCCGCGAGCTGCGTCCCCGAGACATCGAAGGCGATGTGCCGCACGAAGTGCGCCGCCTTGCGCTGCGTGCACTTCTCGTTGGAGATGCAGACCCCCACCGCGGGCTCCGCGGGGGAGTGGAGGTGCATCCGGACTTCGGTCAGCGGGATGTCGTTCGAGCGGTCGCGCCGCGGCCGGTCGAGGGTGGGATCGGGGGTCATTGCGGCATTGTTGGCCCCTCCCCCGCGGGAGAGGCGGCGGCGCGGCGGCCGTCAGGGGTTCTGGGGCATCATGGACTGCATCATCTTCTGCATGAACATCGCCATGGCCTCCTGCAGCGTCGAGTACTTGCCGGACTCGACCTCGCCGGCGAACTCGTCCATGATGCCGCTGATCTTCGGGGCCATCTGCACCATCATCTGGCCCGCGGGGCCGTCGAGGCCCGCGGCGGAGAGGTCGATCTTCCACACCCCGTCGACCTGCTTCATGGTCATGGGCTCGCCGCCGACGGTCGCCGTCGCCGTGTAGCCGTCGATCTGGAACTCGACCGATGCGGGGTCGATGTCCTCGACGCCCGCCAAAGCGCCGCTGCCGCCCTGCTGCTGCATCTGCTTCAGCGCCTCGCCGGCCTCATCGCCGAACTTGGCCACGAGCGCCTGCTCGACCCGCTTCCCCGCCGGCATCAGCGAGAGCATCGCCTGCACGATCTGCCGCTGCTCGTCGTTCTCGGTCAGGAAGAGATCGGCCACGGCCGGATCGGAGTTGGCGGAGGCCGTCTTGAGTGCCGCGAGCGTCTCGTTGGGCGTCGTGCCCGGGGCGACCGCGCCCGTCGCGCCGCCGCCGTCGACCACCGCCGCGCCCTCGCCCGAGGGCTCCGGCATCATCGGCTGGACGCGGATGTCCTTGCTGCCGTTGCTGGTGGTCTTGACCGACTGCGCCAGGAGCTGGTTGAGGCGGTCGATCCGCCGCTGGGCTTCCTCGCCGCCGGCGCCCGAGGAGAGCGCATCCTGGTACGCGGCGTTGGCCGCCTCGTACGACTCCGTCGCCTTGTCGAGCAACTCCTTGGACTGCGCGGCCGCGGCGTCGGCCGCGGCCTTGAAATCGCCGGGGACGGCGGGCTTGCTCTGGGTCAGGCCGGAGAGCACCTGCGACCACGCCGCGAGGCCCTGGGCGCGGGACCAGTACAGGTCGCCGAGGCTCTGGTGGTGGGCGCCCGCGGCCATGTTGCCGGCGCTGGCGGAGCCGCCCTGCACCGACTGCTGGGCCGCGGCGGCCGCCTGCTGGAAGCGGTTGGCGGCCTCCTCCGCGGCGGTGGCGAGGCTCCCTTCGCGGAGCTTGCTGGTCTCGTCGACGAGCGTCTCGATCTCCGCGGCGACCTTCTGGGCGGCGGCGCGGGACTCGGCGGACTGGGCGCGGCTGGCGGTGGCGCGGGCGTTGATCTGCTCCCGGGTTTCGGCCAGGAGCGTCGTCTGCTGGTTGACGCGTTCGATGTCGAGCTGGGCCTGGTCGGAATCGGGCTGGACCTTGGCGGCGCGGGCCTCCAGCGTCGCGGACTGGACCTCGAGGGCGTCGGCCTCGCGGTCGCGCTCGCGGGCCTGGATCATGAGCTCCTCGCCCCGGACGGCGGTCTGGTTGGCCACCTGACCCTTGAGCGTGGCGGCCTCGGCGCGCTTGGCCTGGGCCTGGTCGAGGAGCTGCTTGGCCTGGCCCTTGAGCTTCTGGATCTCCGCGTCCAGGTCGGACTTCTTCTGCTGGAGCGCGGCGAGCTCTCCGTCGCGCTCGGCGGCCTGGCGATCGACCTCGGCGAGTTCGGTCGAGGGGTCGTACGCGCCCGCGGCGTCGGCCATGGCGCTGTAGGTGAGGAACTGGGAATGGAGGGCCCGGAGCTGCACGATCGCGTCGAGCGTCGCCTGCTCCACGGCGTTCACCGTGGCCGAGGGGCCCTCGGCGAGGCCGGCGTGGGCCTGGGCCATGAGCCCGCTGGCCGCGGCCTTCTGGCTCGGGGCGCCATCGGAGGCGACGGACTGGAGGCTGGTGAGGACCTTGGTGTAGGTGGCCTCGGCGGGGCTGACGGTCGTGAGGCTGTTCTGAGCCTCGCGGAGGGCGGTGTCGGAAGCGTTGTCGCGGTCGCAGGCGGCGAGGCCCATCGCGAGACCGGCGGCGAGGACGATGGAGAGGCGGCCCCGCATCCGGGGAGAGGAGGAATAAGCCATGGAAACCGTGCTCCGTTGCAGTATTTTGGGCCACGCCGGGCGCAGGCGGGGGGCGGGCACTGTAGCACAAACCGGGGCTGGGCGCGTCCGGTGCTTAGACGATCCGGGTCCCGGGTCCGTTCGGTTCCGTTCGGTATCCGCCCGGGGGGCATGTGGTCAGGGTGAGTCAGCGTTCGACGGGGGGAGCGTCCGGGGGAGGGGCGATCGCCTCCGGCGTCGGCGGGGTGTAGTCGATGGGGTACTCGGGGCGGGGGCGGTACATGGATTGGATCCACTCCACCGCCTGCTCGAAGCGGAGGTCGTCGGTGCCGCGGAAGAACGGCCGCCAGAGGTTGCCGCGGCCCTCGCGGCCGGGGACGAAGGGGTGGGGGTACGAGGAGGCGTTGGTGGGGAGGCCCATCTGGAGGAGGGGCGACTGGGCGGGCTCGGCGTAGTTGATGAGGGGGGTGCCGTCGGGGAGCCGGTACCGCTCGAGGATGATGAAGTTGGTGAAGACGGTCTCTTCGGTGTTGGGGCGGT
>JAEYVB010000421.1 GCA_023429345.1 Planctomycetota bacterium | reverse complement strand
GGTCTTGACGATGCGGGGGTCTGGAAAGCAAAACTTTGCGGTTTTCGGACCCTGGTCTGGGCGGTGCCGGGGCCATCGGGCCACGGATTCCGCCCGGTTGGGGCGGACGCCTCAGCCCGCCCCGAGGGGCCCGATTGACACTCGGGGCGGGGGGCAAGTAGATTGCGGTCCGGGAATCGCCGGTGCGCATGAATCCGGCCCGTGAAGGCGGGCGTATGGACCGGACCCGGTTGGGCCATGGTCGGGATGCCAATCCCGGCGTGGGGGCCCTACGCGACCACAGCCAGGAGTAAGCAGTGTCAATCTTCAAGAGCAGCGTCTACGGCCTCGCCGCCGCGTCGGTCCTCGGCATGTCCCTATCTACCTTTGCGCAGCAGGCGGGGCAGCCCGCCGGTCAGCCGGTCGGCGCTGCCAAGCAGCGTGAGGAGCAGGCCGAGAACGAGCGGCTCCTGCGCGACTTCATCCACTTCGTCCGCATCAACCGGGCCGATGTCGCCGCGGGCATGGGCCAGCAGCTGCTCCAGCGGGGCCTCTCCGCCACCGAGTTCGTGGACCTGGTCGAGAAGTCCGGCGAGCTCGGCCGGTTCGAGCAGACCATCGCTTCTTCCATGCGGATCCCGGAGGTCGAGCCCGTCGCCGGCGCCCTCCTGAAGTTCTACGAGCAGGGCAAGCAGGAGCGCGTCCGCCACCCCGACGAGATCGCCCGCAACATCGAAATGCTCAAGGGCAACATGCGGGGCCAGATGCTCGCCCGCGAGCGGCTGGTGGCCGCCGGCGAGTACGCCGTGCCGCAGCTCCTGCAGGCGCTCCTGAACCGCAACGATTTCCAGCTCCGCGCCCTGGCGCAGAGCGTGCTTGTGAACATGGGCCCGCAGGCGATCGCCCCCCTGGGCACCGCTATCACCGGCCTCGACCCCGTCGGCCAGGAGATGCTCGCCGATGTGCTGGGCCTGATCGGCTACCGCACGAGCGTGCCCTACCTGTACGACGTCCTGGTCTCGACGAGCTCGCCGAACGTCCGCGATGCGGCGACCCGGGCCCTGAACCGGATCGGCACGCAGGGCATGAGCGCCGAGCCCGCGACGCTCTACTACGGCCTGGCCGAGGACTACTACAACCAGAAGCCCGAGCTCACCAGCTTCCCCGGCGAGGAGCACCAGCTCCTCTGGGCCTTCGACCCCTCCGTCGGCCTCACCATGACCGCCATCCGGACCGAGGTCTTCCACGAGGCTATGGCCATGCGGAACACCGAGCGGTCGCTCGTCCTCCGCCCGCAGAACAACCCCGAGGCCCTCAGCCTCTGGCTGGCCTCCAACTTCTCCCGCGAGACCGACACGCCCGCGGAATACGCCAACCCCGCCTACGGCGCCGATCGCCGCGAGGCGATGTACTACGCCGTCGCCGCCGGCTCCCCTCCCTGCGAGGCCGTCCTTGGCCGCGGCCTGGCTCAGCGGGATACGCCGCTGATCCGCCAGGCGATCGCGGCCATCGACCAGACCGCCGGCGGGGCCAGCCTGTGGGCGGGCAGCGGCGACCGCAAGCCGCTGATCGAGGCCCTCCGCTACCCCAACCGCCGCGTTCAGTACGAGGCGGCCCTCGCCCTCGGCAAGTCGCAGCCCGGCACCGCCTTCGCCGGCTCCGAGCGGGTTGTCCCGATCCTCGCCAGCGCGGTCCGCGATGCGGCCGCCCGCTTCGCTGTGGTCATCGGTTCCAACAAAGAAGTCGCGGACGCCTCCCGCAAGGTCCTCGAGAAGGCCGGGTACACCGTCCTCCCGGTCGCGACCCAGCTCCAGGAGCTCGAGGCGGCCATCGCCGAGGCCCCGGGCATCGACCTGATCGTCTCCAGCAACCTCTCGGCCGACGCGACCCGCGGCCTGATCTCGCAGATTCGCGGCTCGAACAAGCTCGCCGCCACGCCCGTCCTCGCGATGACCGACCCGCAGGGCGCCATCGACCTCGGCCGCGCCTACGGCAACGAGCCGCTGATCATGGTCCGCGCCAGCGGCCTGACCGAGACGCAGATCAGCAGCGCGGTGGAGCAGCTGGTCGAGAAGGCCTCGGGCGGCCCGATCAGCACCGAGGAGGCCCAGGCCTACGCCGTGCGGTCGATCTCCGTCCTCCGCGATCTGGCCGTCTCCGGCAACAACGTGCTCGATGTCGGCGAGGCCTCCCTCTCCCTCATCGCCGCGATGAACGAGAGCGAGGGCCAGCAGAAGCTCGACCTCGCCGAGGTCCTCTCCCGCGTGAACCAGAAGCGGGTCCAGGTCGCCCTGATGGATGCGGCCCTGAACTCCCAGGCAGAGGAGCAGATCGCCCTGGTGGGCAAGGTCTCCGAATCCGCTAAACGCTTCGGCAACCAGCTCGAGCCCCGCCAGATCCAGCGCGTGGTGGAGATGGCCTCGACGGCCCCCGGCCAGACCGCCACCGCCGCGGCCGCGCTGATGGGCTCCCTGAACCTGCCCAACAACAACCTCATCCCCCTGATCCTCGGCCAGAAGAACTAATCCGGCGGTACAACGAGATCGACGCGGGCGGCTTTCGGGCCGCCCGCTTCTTTTTGACGGGCGGCTCGGCTTCGCCGTTTCCGCCCCATCCCGCTGTCCGCCTACGGCTGGTTCGCCGGCGCCGCGGCCGGCTTCGCTTCGAGCTCAGTCCCGGGCTCGACCCCTCCCGGGGCATCATCCTGCCGCGTCCGCATCTCGCTGAACTTGATGTACGCGCCAATATCGCGATCGGTGGGTTTGCCGGCCTCCCACGCCATGGAATAGAGCAGGCCGAGCGTGGCGCCGGCATCGCAGAGGCGCTCGGCAATCAGCGCCTTGCCGGGGTCTTGGCTCAGCGTCCGGTCGCGTTCCATCGTGTAGAGCGGTTCGAGCTGGGCGAACGAGCGCTCGATCGCGTCGAGCCCGGCATCCCACGCGTCCGTGGCATCGCCCGGCGTGGCCGCCGGCATCATCGGGCGCAGGGTCTCGTAGTTGAGACCGTGAATGGCAAGGATCGTCCCGTCGATGTAGGAGTGGAACCCGAACTCCGTCGTGAAGCCGCCTGGGTTCTCGCCGACCCACCCGTGGTGGTGGCGGGTCGTGTGCAGCGGCTGCGCGGCATCGCCGACGAAATGGGCGAGCATCCCCATCTGGTAGATCACGTTCTGCCGCGCCTGCTCGAGCTGAAGGGCCCGCTCGGGGTCTCCGATCGCCTCCAGCACGCGGTAGGTGTGGAAGCTCGCCTGGAGCTTGGCCGTGTGCTCCTGGATGGCCCACGGCAGGAAGCCCGGCCACTCCTTGCTCTTGTCTGTGTCGCGCTCGACCGTCGGGAATGCGCCCGGGTTCGCGGCCTTGGCGAGCACCATCGCGCGGAACGCCTCGTACCGGTACGGCGAGAGTTCCCGGAGCCTGAGGCCGAAGGGTTCGAGATCCTCGATGTCGATGTAGTGCTCGGGATTGACCTCGTGCCGGATCGGGATGGCACGGGTGCCGCGCCAGCGGTCGGCCTCGTTGGATTGGTCCGCGACCCGCGCGCGGATCGCGGGATCCCGGAGCCACGCCGGGGCGTCGGCGGGGAGCCGGTCGAGGGCCAGCAGAGTGACGGTCCGATGGCCGTGGGCGTTCCATGCGGCCGCGGGTCGGGCCAGGCCGGTGGCGAGACAAAGGGCGACGGCGAGACGGCCGGTTGTGGACAACATGGGGGATTCCTGGGGGATTCCTGATTTCAGCCGGTGATCGGGGCTTGGACTGTACCCCACATGTGGGGCGTCCATTTCAGCCGGGGGCAACATATCGCCGGCCGCCGGATCGGTGAGCCGCTGTTCACCGGCTCACGCTCAGAAACGATGAAAAAGCCGCGAAAAAAGGCCCTTGCCCCGACGGCGCTCATGCCGTTCCGCGATAATGCCAGCCACGGAAGGACAAGGACGGGGGATTTCAAATGCAAGAGGCAGACAACATCGTGTATTACGGATCATTGGAGGCGGCGGCACGGTTCGGCGGACGGCTGGGGTTGAGGCAGCAGGCCAATCTCCCGGAGCACCAGGCGCCGAGGTTTGAGGATCATCTGGAGCGCATGGCCGACCCTGTGTCGAGGTCGGAGCCGCTCCCGCGGGTTGAGACGAAGCTGACCCAGTGGGGCCGATGCGGGTACGTGCCCGAACAACGCTGACGCTGACGACCCCCTCGCACAACTGATTGCCACTCGGATCGGGACTGGAGCTTGAACCGGTCCCGGTTCGCTTTTTGGAATCAGGCAAAGAGCGGGATCTGGCCGCCCGATTCGGGGCGCCGGAAAGCGGCGGTCGAGAGCTCGGGGATGTCGCGGTCGAGACCACACCGGCTCCGGAAGACCTTGAACGTCTGTCGGATCTGCTCCGCCATCGGCCCCTGCCCCTTGCCGCGGGTGAACCAGTTCGCGTCGTACAGCTTCCCGCCCCGGATATCCCGCACCAGCCCCTCGATCCGCGCCGCCTTCGCCGGGTGCAGCCGCGCGAGCCAGTCCAGGAACAGGTCCTTGATCTGGTGCGGCAGACGCAGCATGACGTAGCCCGCCTGCACCGCCCCCGCGCCGGCCGCGGCCTGCAGGATGGCTGGGATTTCGTGGTCGTTCAGGCCCGGGATGATGGGCGCCATCATGACGCGCGTGGGAATGCCGGCCTCGCTCAGCATGCGCACGGTCTCGAGGCGCGCCCTGGGGCTGCTGGCCCGGGGCTCCATGCTCATAGCGAGGTCGTGGTCGAGCGTCGTGATGCTCACGGCCGCGGAGACCGCGTTGTATTTGCGCAGCTCCTTGAGAAGATCGAGGTCGCGCGTGATGAGCTTGTTCTTGGTGATGAACCCGACGGGCTGCCGGCACTCGGCGAGCACCTCCACGATGGAGCGGGTGATTCGCAGCCGGGCCTCGATGGGCTGGTAGGGGTCGGTGATCCCGGACATCACGATCGTCTCGGGCTTCCAGGACGGCGAGGCGAGCCGGGCCCGAAGGAGCGCGGCCGCATCCCGCTTGGCGTAGATCCGGGATTCAAAGTCCAGCCCGCTGGACATTCCGAGGAGCTCGTGCGAGGGCCTGGCGTAGCAGTAGATGCAGCCGTGTTCGCATCCGCGGTAGGGGTTGATCGTCCACTTGAAGGAGATGTCCGGCGAATCGACCGGATTGATGATCGTCCGGGTCGCATCCCAGCGGATCCTGGTAACGACCTGAGCGCCGTCGGGGTTCTCGGTGAGCACTTCGTCGAGGTGCTCGCCCAGCACGTGCAGACGGACATCTTCGAAGCGGTTCCCGGGGTTCAGACCCGCCCCGCGGCCGCGGACTTTCCCCATGGGCAGGGCGTCTCGGTATTCGTGATCCGGGCCGGGCGATCCGGACATGCACCAAACATAGTGCGGGTTTGGTTCGGGGTCAAGGCTTCGCGCTGCGGGGGAGCAGCTCCATTTCCACGTGGAAATGCTGGGGCTCGAAAAAACTGCCGGGGGTGGTCCGCTGCTCGGGGTCCCTGGTGTGGCGCAGGATGGAGTACGGAAACTCGAAGGTCAGCGTGACCGATCCGTCTTCCTCGACCACACCCTGGGCCTCCCCGTGGCCGGGGGCGCCGTCCAGCCAGCCGAACTTGCCGCTCCCCTCGGTCACCGTGGGCTTGAGGGGGTCCTCCGGATCAACGGTCACGAACAGGTTGCGGCCGGTCGAGTCGATACCGCAGGCATCGAGATCCTTGGTCATGTACTTCAGGTGCATGAGGCCGGAGCGCACGCGGGGCTCCGCGGGTTGATTCATGCGGATGCCGGCCAGGGTGATGGTGATCACGCCCTCGTCGGCAATGTCGGTAAAAAAAGGCTTCCCGGAGTCCAGCTTGTACAGGCCGCAGCGGACGCTCGCGCCCCGGGGATCCCCCTGAGCGCGGTCGACGCGCGTGCCGCCGAGCGCCACATACAGCTCAATGTTCCCGCCCAGGAGGGTCTTATCCCCCTGGGACTTGTAGTTTCGGCGCCCGGCGAACTGGGCCTTCCCGCCGTCGCGGGTGGGCCAGGAAACGGTGACCGTGGGCGGGTGCAGGGTGTCGGCAAGCAGCAGGGCGGGCGCTGGGGCGGTCTCGGGCTGCGCCGCCGCGGCCGGGGCGGCGGGCAGCGCTTGGGCAAGCGTCCAAGGGGCGAGAGCGAAGGCGAGGATGAATATGGGCATTCGCTGCATATTCCGGACCTTGTCGTGGGCGTGATTCGGCTGCGAGGGGTGAAAACCGTATGTACGGAGCGTGCGAATGGCGGTATAAAGAGTTACGGACGGCCCCTTCTGGCGTAGTTCTGTACGCGGGGCAGTCCGCGGAGTGTCTCGAAAAAGACGTGGTTCAACATATAGGGATGCGTCATGCGGAGCGACCTTGTCCGAGCGGGGGGTCCGGGTCCGTATCGTTGGTGCGTGCTGCTGGCCG
>JAEYVB010000388.1 GCA_023429345.1 Planctomycetota bacterium | reverse complement strand
CCCGCCCCCCCTGCCCTCCCCCACGCCGAACCCGAGGCGTACTTCGTCTCCCGTCTCGGCAGCCTTGTCGCCGTCGTGGTCCCCTTCCTCGGCATGCTCGCCGCCATCACCCTCCTCTGGACGCTCTCCGGCGCCTGGGGCTGGCTCTACCTCGGCCTGCTCGCCGGCTTCTACATCGCCACCGCGCTGGGCATCACCATCGGCTACCACCGCCTCTTCACGCACCGCGCCTTCAAGGCCGGGCCCGGCACCCGCGCTGCGCTCGCCATCCTCGGCCTCATGGCCGTCGAGGGCCCCATCCTCCGCTGGTGCGCCGTCCACCGCCGCCACCACCAGCACACCGACGAGCCCGGCGATCCCCACTCCCCGCACCTGCACGGCTCCGGCCTCCGGGCCTGGCTCCACGGCCTCTACCACGCCCACTTCGGCTGGCTCTTCCTCCCCGCGCCGACCTCGCAGGAGATGCAGCGCTACGTCCCCGACCTCGCCGCCGACCCCATCATCCGCCGCCTCGACCGCCTCTTCGTCCCGCTCACCGTGCTCGGCCTCCTGCTCCCCGCGGCCATCGGCCTCCTCGTCACGGGCGCCTGGACCGGCGCCCTCATGGGCCTGCTCTGGGGCGGCCTGCTCCGAATCTTCCTCGTCCACCACGTCACCTGGTGCATTAACTCCGTCTGCCACATCTGGGGCGCCCGGCCCTTCAACACCCACGACGAGAGCCGCGACAACATCCTCTTTGGAATCCTCGGTATGGGCGAGGGATGGCACAACACCCACCACGCCTTTCCCACCTCGGCCCGCCACGGCCTGCGCTGGTGGCAGCTCGATATCAGCTACCTGATCATCCGCGTCATGGGCCTGCTCGGCCTCGCTCGCGACATCAAGGTGCCCACCCTCGACCGCATCGAGGCCAAGCGCCGCGCCGCCTGACAAAGGGCCGCCTCACGGCAGCGAATAGAACCCGCCGCCCATGTCCTTCAGCTTCTTCTGCCGCGCCAGCTCCGCCCACACCTCCGGACGCACCTCCCGCGGCGGGATGATCCCCTGCACATCGGCCTTCTTCCCCGACGTCATCGGCCGGTGCGCCCCGAGCTTCGACTCCATGTCCAGCTTGGTGAACTTCAGCCGCTTCCGGAACATCGTCATCGCGCGCTTCAGATCTTCCTCGCTGATCCCCTCCGCGCCCGCCGCCGCCTCGTCGCTCATGCTCATCTCCTGGGTGCTCCGCTGAACCTTCAGCCCATCGCCGGCTTCAGCCCCGGCCCCGGCCGCACGACCGCCACCTTCGTGTACGCCACCTGGAAACCCATCCGCCGCGCGTTCCGCTCGGTGCCCGACGGCTCCTGGCCCGTGCGGCACCCTATCGTCGCCAGCCGCGCCCCGCGCTCCCGCGCGATCCGTAGCCGCTCGGCGATCAGCGCCTGCTGGATCCCGCGCCGCCGGTAATCCGTATGCACCGCGAGCCCGAACAGCGCTGCGCTCGCCTCCCCAAGGTCCATCGCGCCCCCGCCCACGCACACGTCCCCCATGTACGCCGCCACCGTCAACGTCCGCGGGTGCCGCACGCTCCGGGCTGCCACGTCGTAATCGCTCTCCGCAGGCTCGATGCCCTCGGCAAAGAACGCCGGCACGATTACCTCCAGCAGCGCCCGTGTCGCCGCCGCATCCGAGGGATCCAGGACCCGGACCTCCAGCCCGTCCGGCCGCGGCCACACCGTGGCGTACTCCTCCCGCTCCCGCAGTTCCCGGAACAGCACCGACTCGAACACCCGCGGCACGTAGCCCAGCGCCGCTAACGCCTCGACCAGCGAGCCGTCCGCGTAGGGGCAGACCTCGAACCGCGGCTCGGTCCCCGCCGCTTCGTACCAGCGCGTCACATCCTCGACCTCGGCCCGATCGACCGGCCCGTGCATCCCCACGTTCACCGCGTAGTTCAGCCACGACCCCGGGGTCGCCCGCGATGCGACCCCGCCGCCCACGGCCCGGGACTCGTCCGCAATCTCCGGCAGCGCCCGCCCGAGGCGACCCTCCTCCAGACGCGCGATCTCCAGCAGTTCCATCATCCCGGCCATAGGGCCGAGTTTAGCCGCACCCCAGAACCGGCCGTTTTGACGTCGGTACCCCAGGCCGCGGCGGCCGCCGGGTCCGGGAATGCTCCCCACGCAATGCGGCCGAGCCGGACGCGTATGGCTTCGGACGACGCAAGTGGGCACTAAGTTGGGCCTCGTGCGTCGAACGACTCAGCCCGCGTCACAAGCCGCGGGGACAACAGGAAACCCCAGGCCGAGACCGGGGCCGCGCGTGCGGCCGCGCCATCGGTACGCAAGGAGTTCGCCATGTTCCGCTTGAGTACCCGCAAGACCCTCGCCCTGACCCTGGCCACCGTGACGGGGCTCCTCGTCCCGGCGGCGCAGGCCGATGGCGACAAGGGCGACCGCAGCTGGCGCGACAACGGCCGTCACAACGACGGGCGCAGCGGCCGCGACCGCAAGGGGTACGATCGGCGCGACGATGACCATCGTCACCACGGCAGCGGCATCAGCATCCGCATCGGGACGCCGCCGATCATCATCCGCGAGCCGGTGGTGGTCCGTGGGCCCGTGGTCTCCCGCCCGCGCCCGCAGCACGTTGTCGTGGCGCAGCCGTGCGATGTCATGCCGCAGGATCTGCGCATCACCGCGTACCAGACACACGACCGGGTCATCGTGCTGATCACCGGCACGAATCACTCGGCCGGGTACGCGACCTCTCTGACCGATGTGGACACCTCTTGCGAGGTCCCGACCCTGACGCTGCGGAACACCGCGCCGATGCACGCCTCGGCGCAGTGCCTTACGGGGTTCAGCCTGAACGCCGCGGTCCGTTCGCGGGAGACCCTCTGCACGATCCGCGTCCTCGTGGCCGGCCGCACGGTCGAGGTCCCGGTGACCCAGGTACCGACGCTCTCCTGAGCCCTGAAACTCCAAGGCCAACCCCCGCGCCCACCGCCGGCCCTGCCGGGCGGTGGGCGCCACGTTGTGGGTAGACTCGTGCCGCAAGCGAGCACGTCCGATTCCGAGCAAGCGGCCAGAGGACCACCGATGTCAGACCCCCGGGACGCCTACGACCTTGAGCCCGACAAGCCCGAGACGCCCCCCCAGCCTCGCCCGGCCGGGACGCCGACGCCGCCCTCCGGCAAGCCGCCCCTGGACCGGCCCAGTCTGCTGGAAGGCTTCGAGGAGGATGCCGACTTCGACAAGGACCCCGAACTCGAGCGGGTGATCACGGGGAAGGCCGAACGGACCGCGGCCGCGGCCGCGGTCGCGGAGGACACGAGGCCGGAGTTCGGGAAGCCGCTGGGATCCAATCCCGTTCATTGGGCGATCGCCGGCGGCGTGCTGCTGGTGGGCGCCATGATCGCGACCGGCGTGAACTACGACAGCAAGCGGTTCCTCATGATCGTGCTGACGCTGTACATCGCGGCGCTGCACACCGGGACGGGGATCGTGGCGGCGTACATCGCGGCGATCCTTACTTCTACGCGGGTGAAGAACTTCGAGCTGACCGCGGCGCGGATCTTCGCGGCGGTGTGCGCCTTCCTCTTTGTGTTCCGGCTCAACATCAACCTGTTCGGGGCGGGGCAGGGGGCGTGGGCGCTCGAGGAGCTGGTGCTGGCCACCCTGGTGTACGTGGGGATCATCGCGGCGAGCTTCCGGCTCAAAAGCCGAAACCCGCTCCTCTTCCTGATCGGGGCGCAGTTCATTCTCTGGCTGGTGGTGCAGGTGGGGATGGAGCTCTCCCGGAACGTCGGTGATGTGAAGCGGACCGCGGCCATCAAGGCGGGGCCGCAGCCGATCCCGCCGCCGGCGCCGGCCCCGCTTTCGGGCGAACCATGAACCCGTCGGGTCCGAGGGCGCGGGCGTTGTCGGGGTTCGGGGCGCGCTTCGGGGCGCTGCCGCGCTGGGCGGCGCGTGCGCCGGGGCGTGTGAACCTGATCGGGGAGCACACGGACTACAACGGCGGGCTGGTGCTGCCGATGGCGATCGACCGCGAGTGCTGGGCGGTGGGCGGCCCGGCGCGCGATGGCGGTGTCAGCCGCCTGTACTCGACGGACCTGGATGTTGAGGTCGCGGTGGACCTGCGTGCGCCGATCGTGGCGGGCGCCGGGGCCGCGGTGATCGGCTCGCCGATGAGTTACGTGCTGGGCGTCCTCGCTCAGTTCCAGCGTCGGTGCGGGGGTGTGCCGAACGTGGAGGTGGCCGTGGCCAGTTCCGTGCCGCTGGGCGGGGGGCTATCGAGCTCGGCCTCGCTCGAGGTCGCGGTTGCGACGCTCATGGAGGCGGTGCTGGACGTGGAGCTTGGGCCGCTGGAGAAGGCGCGGCTGTGCCAGCGGGCCGAGCACGAGTTCGCGGGTGTGCCGTGCGGGTTGATGGACCAGATGGCGAGCGTGGGAGGCGTGGAGGGGCACGCGCTGTTGATCGACTGCGGGTCGGACGCGATGACGCCGGTGGCGATCCCGGACGGGGCGGGGGTTCTGGTCGTCAACACCAACGTGCGGCACGCGCTGGCCTCGGGGGAGTACGCGGTGCGCCGGGCGGCATGCGAGCGGGCGGCGGCGAAGCTGGGCCTGGGGTCGCTCCGGGATGCGGATGCGGGCGTGCTTGCGGGCGCCGGGCTCTCGGAGGAGGAGCGGCGGTGCGTGCGGCACGTCGTGACGGAGAACGCGCGGGTGCTGATGGCCGCGGAGGCGCTCCGCGCGGGCGACCTGCAAGGGTTCGGGGTGCTGATGCGGGAGTCGCACGCATCGCTGCGGGATGACTACCGGGTGTCGTGCGCGGAACTGGACCTGGTGGTGGCGACGCTGGACGCGTGCGGGGGCGTGTACGGGGCGCGGATGACGGGCGCGGGGTTTGGGGGGTGCGCGGTGGCCTTGGTGGAGCCGGGAGAGGTCGGGCGGGTTTCCGAGCGGGTGGCGGCGCGATACGCGGAGGTGACGGGCGGCGAGTGCGGGGTCTTCGCCGTGCGCGCGGCGGGCGGTTGCAGCAAAGAACACGGGCCACCCCAAGACGGGTGACCCGTGGCACGAAGCGGCTTGTCGGCCCCGAATCAGTCGTTCGGGTTGCGCATGAGCTTCTTGAGGAAGGGGGTGAGGATCAGGATCAGCAGGCCGGCACCGATCGAGCTGACCACGAAGAGGAAGAAGAAGTCGGCCTGGCCGCCGAAGTTCCAGGGGACCTTGAGGTCGCCGCGTTCGATCGCCTCGACCTGCGCGGCCACGAGGCCGCCGCCGAGGTTGGCGATGAAGCTGGAGACGAACCAGATGCCCATGAGGAGGGAGACGAAACGGACGGGCGCGGCCTTGGTGACGTAGGAGAGGCCGGTCGGGGAGAGGCAGAGCTCGCCGACGGTGTGCCAGAAGTAGGTCATGAAGATCAGGAGCATGGAGGCCTTGACGCCGGGGTCGGCGGCGATCTTGCCGGCCCAGACCATGAACACGTAGCCGAGGCCGAGGAAGAGCAGGCCCAGCGCGATCTTCACGGGCTGGCTGGGGTTCATGCGGCGCTTGCCGAGGCCGGTCCAGAGCACGGCGAAGAGGGGGGCGAGCATGAAGATCAGGCCCGCGTTGACGGACTGAAACCACGTCGCGGGCACCTCGAAGGTGCCGATGTAGCGGTTGGTGTTCTCGGCGGTGAAGAGGTTGATGCTGGTGCCGGCCTGCTCGAAGGCGAGCCAGAAGAAGGCGTTGAAGATCATGAAGATAAAGATGGTGACGATGGGGCCGCGATCTTCGGGGCGGTTCTGGAGGACGAAGGATGTGGCCCAGCCGAGGGTTCCGGCGATGAGCAGGGCGACGACGAGCCATCCGAGGGTGGGCTTGGCCTGGAGGTAGTCGATGGCTTCCTGGACGTACCCGACGACGCCGGTCTTGTACAGGAGGCCGAAGAGACCGGCCAGGACAAGCGAGATGACCAGGAAGCCGGCGGAGAGGCGGGTCGCATCGCGGCGCGGGGCCTCGCCGATGCCGGCGAGGTACTTGGGGCGGCCGATCATGTAGACGACGAGGCCGAGGATCATGCCGACGGCCGCGGAGCCGAAGCCCCAGTGCCAGCCGACCTTTTCGCCGAGGGTGCCGCAGATAAAGGCGCAGATGAAGGCGCCGAGGTTGATGCCCATGTAGAAGATGGTGAAGGCGCCGTCGCGTCGCGGGTCGCCGGGGGGGTAGAGCTGGCCGACCATGACCGAGACGGTGGGCTTGAAGTGGCCCGTGCCGAGGACGATGACGGCGAGTCCGGTTATGAAGACCGCCATGCCGGTGTCGCTGCGGGAGAGGTCGCCGAACCCGGAGATACCGAGGATGACGTGGCCGATGGAGATGAGGAGGCCGCCGACGAGCATGGAGCGGTGGGTGCCGATGAGCTTGTCGGCGATGAGGCCGCCCAGAATCGGGAAGAGGTAGGCGAGCCCGGTGTACCAGCCGTAGAGCGTGCTGGCTCGGGCCTTGGTCCAGTTGCGGCCGCTCTCGTGGGAGTTGACCGCGACAACGACATCGGCGAAGGCCTCGTCGGGCTTGCGCTGGGAATCGGGTTTGACGATGATGGAGACCGTGCCGGAGTTGTCGTTGACCGTGAAGTAGGTGGGGTCCTGATCGCCGGTGCGTGCGATCTCGACCACGGCCTTGATGGGCTGATCGCTGGGGTTGGAGAGGCGGTAGGCGATCCGGCCGTCCTCGGGCTCCTCGCCGGCCCGCATGGCGATGGCGGCGGGGCCGGGGTTCTCGTCGGGGACCCACGCCTGCTTCTGGGGGGCGGCTGCGGGGGGGGCCAGTTTCAGGCGCTGGACGGTGAGGCCGGGGTTGCCGGTGGATTGGGG
>JAEYVB010000382.1 GCA_023429345.1 Planctomycetota bacterium | reverse complement strand
CCACCCGTTTCCCCTTGGCACACCCCCGGGCGCCTTGTATCCTGAAACGCGGGGGTGGGGCCGGCCGCACCGGGGTCCACTCCCGCCAGAAGCACCGTGAAGCGAGCCGCGCCGATCGATGCTCGCCGACTTCACCTGCTTCCTCCAGACCTTTGCCGCCGGCTGCCCGTGAGCAGCCGATCCCAACGCTTATGACCCCCGACGACTTCCGCCGGCTCGCCCTCTCCTTCCCCAGCGCCGCCGAGGGCGAGCACATGGGCCACCCCGACTTCCGCGCCCCCCCTCCCGCCGCCCGCCCCGCACGCCCTTCGGCGGGCAAGGCCGGGGGGGCTCGCGGCCCCATCTTCGCCTCGCTCTCCGGCGGCGAGGATGGGGAGGCCCGCGGCATGATCAAGCTCCCCCTCGACCGTCAGGAAGCCCTCACCGCCGCCCACCCCGACATCTTCTCGCCCTGCGCCGGCGCCTGGGGCCGCCAGGGCTGCACGAACGTGAACCTCCCCGCCGCGCGGATGGCGATTCTCAGGCCCGCGATGGCCGCGGCGTACCGGCGCGCGGCGGGGGCGCAGGGGGCGGCGAGGGGGAGGTAGGGGGGCCTCGGCGGCCGTCTCAACGAACGCAAACGGCCCCGGTCAAGGGACCGGGGCCGTCGTTGGATGAGCGGACGTGGGAGGAATCAGTAGTCCATGTCGTCCATGCCGTGGTCGTGGCCGCCGCCGCCGCCCTTCTTCTTCTCCTTGATCTCGACGATCGCGGCCTCGGTGGTGAGGAGGAGGCCGGCGACGCTGGCGGCGTTCTGGAGGGCGACGCGTTCGACCTTGGTGGGGACGATCACGCCCATCTGGATGAGGTCGCCGAACTCGTGGGTGAGGGCGTTGTAGCCGAAGGCGTTGGCGGAGTTCTCCTCGACCTTGGCGGCGATGAGGGAGCCGTCGAGGCCGCTGTTGGCGGCGATCTGCTTGATCGGGGCCGAGACGGCCCGCGCGACGATGTCCATGCCGACGCGCTCGTCGCCGGTGGCGTTCTTGCGGGCCTTGTCCAGGGCGCGGCGGGCGCGGAGGATGGCGACGCCGCCGCCGGGCAGGATCCCCTCCTCGACCGCGGCGCGGCAGGCGTGGAGGGCATCTTCGACGCGGGCCTTTTTCTCCTTCATCTCGACCTCGGTGGCCGCGCCCACGTTGATCTGGGCGACGCCGCCGGAGAGCTTGGCGAGTCGCTCCTCGAGCTTCTCGAGGTCGTAGTCGCTGCTGGTGGCGTCGATCTGGTGGCGGATCTGCTCGATGCGGCCCTTGATCTCGCCGGCCGAGCCCGCGCCCTCGACGATCGTGGTGTTGTCCTTGTCGACGGAGATCTTCTTGGCGCGGCCGAGGTCCGCGAGCGTGACCTTCTCGAGCTCGACGCCGAGCTCCTCCATGATGGGCTTGCCGCCGGTGAGGACGGCGATGTCCTGGAGCATCTCCTTGCGGCGGTCGCCGAAGCCCGGGGCCTTGACGGCGCAGACCTTGAGGACGCCGCGGAGCTTGTTCACCACGAGCGTGGCCAGGGCCTCGCCGTCGATGTCCTCGGCGATGATGAGCAGGGCCTTGCCGCTCTCGGCGACCTTGGAGAGCACGGGGATGAGGTCCTTGGCGCTGGAGATCTTCTTCTCGTGGATGAGGACGTAGGCGTCGGTGAGCTCGGCCTCCATCGTGGTGACGTTGGTCACGAAGTGGGGCGAGAGGTAGCCCTTGTCGAACTGGAGGCCCTCGACCAGCTCGACCTCGGTCTCCATGGAGGTGCCCTCCTCGACCGTGATGACGCCGTCCTTGCCGACCTTGTCCATGGCGTCGGCGATGATCTTGCCGATGACCTCGTCCTGGTTGGCGGACGAGGTGCCGACCTGGGCGATCTCCTTCGACGAGGAGACTTTCTTCGACATGCTCGTCAGCTCGGCGACGATCGCGGCGACGGCCTTGTCGATACCGCGCTTGACCTCGTTGGGGTTGGCGCCGGCGGTGATGTTCTTGAGGCCCTCGGTGTAGATGGCCTCGGCGTAGATGGTGGCGGTGGTGGTGCCGTCGCCCGCATCCTTGCTGACCTTGGAGGCGACCTCCTTGACCATCTGGGCGCCCATGTTCTCGTAGGGGTCGTCGAGCTCGACCTCCTTGGCGACGGTCACGCCGTCCTTGGTGACGGTCGGGGTGCCGAAGGACTTCTCGAGGACCACGACGCGGCCGCTGGGGCCGAGGGTGACCTTGACGGCGTGGGCGAGCTTCTGGACGCCCTTGAGGATGCGCTCGCGGGCGTCGGTGTTGAAGGCGATTGCTTTTGCGGCCATGGGGTTCTCCAAAGGGCCAGATGGCAAACTGCCAAAGGGCCAGATATTCCGGTTATCTCAGCACGTGGGTGTGCGGGACGACTCTCTCTGCTTTGGCCATTTGGCGCTTTGCCATTTGGCCCTGCGGGCTCACTTGAGCCCGATGCGGATCCAGGCGACGCGTTCGGCGTCGATGATGAAGACGGACTTGCCGTCGGTGACCTTGACCAGGTGGTCGGGCTCGTCCGGGATGAGCATGGCGTTGTTCACGCTCACGCTCTCCTGCACGCCGACGAGCGTGAAGTAGATGTGGCGTTCGCCGTTAAGCTCGCGGAGGGCCTGTCGGAGCTGGTCGGGGGTCATTGCAAATTTCCAAATCGCAAAGGGCCAAATGGCACATAGAGGCACTTTGGCGCGGGGCTGCTCGTTGCTCGCGAGCCCTTTGTCATCTGGCCATGTCCTCCCGGCTTCAGTCGATGACGGCGAGGATGTCGTCCTCGGACATGATGAGGAGCTCCTGGTCGTTGAGCTTGACCTCGGTGCCGGCGTAGCTCGAGAAGATGATGCGATCGCCCTTCTTGACCTGCAGGGGGACGCGCTCGCCGGTGTCGGTGTTGAGCGCGCCATTGCCGACGGCCTCGATGACGCCGGTCTTGGGGCGGTCCTTGGCGGACTCGGGGATGAAGATCCCGCTGGCGGTCTTGGTCTCGGCCTCGTCGCGGCGGACGATGACCTTGTCGCCAAGCGGGCGGATGTCGACCTTGGAGGTCTTGGACTTGGTGGGGGCGGGAGCGGTCGCGGTCTTGGCCATCGTTCGATCTCCAGAAACAGTGAGCAGGAATCGGTGAACAGATCAGGGGCCGGGAACTAACCCATATTGGGCCAGCGGCCCTGGTAAAAACGGCAGAGGCAGCGGCGGAGCACCTCGAGCATGAGCTCGAGGTCGGCCGCGTCGCGCGGGCGGTCGACTACAGCAAAGGCGCCCAGCCGCAGCGCGGCCGCGATCTCGCGGGATTCATCCCGGCGGGTGCGGGAGGTCTTCACCACGACGACGGGCGGGGGCTGCGTGAGGCGGGCCAGGAGTTCGAGCAGCCGGGGGCCGCCCTCTTCGGCGGTCTGGCCCCCCCCACCGGGCTGATCGTCGAGCGGGAGGCCGAGGTCCACTACCGCGATGTGGACCGGCGACTGGGCGATGACCTGGGATGCCTGGCGGCCCGAGCAGGCCCGGAGGGCGCGGACGCCGAGGGGCTCGAGGAGCAGCGGGAGGCGGTCTGCCCAGGAATCGGGGGACCAGCCGGCGTAGGAAAGGAGGAGGTTGAGGCGGTTGGGCGGGGTGGAGGCGCAGGGCGCCGCGGCCGCGGCGGCGAGGGGATCGTGCTGTGGGCGCGGACTGTCCATCCGGCGGGGGAGAGGGCAAGTGCGGTGCCGGAGGGGCAGGGCGGTCCTGGAAGCGATTTTGCGGCTTTGGTGCGGGTAGGTCGGGATAGCAGCCTGCCAGGCGGCAGGAGACCTAGCGAGAAGGTGCCGAAATGGCAGGTGCTCTTGGGGCCGGGCGGATCGGCTCCCGAGGCGACAGGCAGCGGTCGCGCCCGATCAGGGGCAGCCGGCGGCGAAACGTTGGAGGAAGCAGGTGAAATCGGCTACGTTCAGGGTCGGTGCGGTCGTACTGGCATCGCAGTTCGCGTAGGGGTCGGCCGCGGCGAAGCGCTGGAGGTAGCACGTGAAGTCGGCGATGTTGAGAACAGGGGCGGCGGTGGAGAGGTCGCAGTTGGCGTAGCAGCCGATGGTGAGGCGGGCGGCGCGGCTGACGACCGTTCCGCACTCGTTGCTGGCAGCGCAGGCGTACCAGGCGACGTCGGACTGGGAGATATTGGTGAGGGTGAGCTGGGGGGCGTTCGCGCCGGAGATTTCTACTCCGTTCCTCAGCCATTGCAAAATCAGGGGCGGCGAGCCGACCGCCGGAGCGGAGAACGAAACGGTGCTCCCCGCCGGGCTGATCGCGTGGCCGGGCTGTGCGGAGA
>JAEYVB010000368.1 GCA_023429345.1 Planctomycetota bacterium | reverse complement strand
GGATGGGGGGGATGCGGCAGCTGACGGCGGTGCGGCTGGGGTTTGAGGGGACGATCTCGATGGAGGTGACGGCGTCGACGATCGACCCGACGCCGGTGCATACCGGGGAGTGGTCGTTCGAGGCGAGCCACACGGTGGTGGCGTATTTCAATGGTGGGGGCCTGGACCTCTTGCAGGGGATCGGCGGGCAGGCGATGGTGGATGTCACGGGGGAGCTGGGCGGTGGGGTGGGGGGGCAGCCCGGAACTCCGCTGGTGGTGACGGACACGATCCAGCTGGTGAACACGGTCGAGATCGATCCGGTGAATCTGCCGGACTTTTACGGGAACGGGCAGTTCACGGGGTTCATGGACGGGTTCTTTGACGCGGTGGTGACGCCGCCGATCGGCGGGCAGTGGGTGGAGGTGATGCCGACGCTGCTCTCGCAGAGCGGGACGGTGACGCTGACGTACGAGTATGTGACGGTGCCGGCGCCGGCGGGGGCGATGGCCCTGGGGCTGGGGATGGTGATGGGGATGCGGCGGAGGCGGTGAGATCGTTCAGCGCCCCTGACGCGATATCGCAGTACTGGCAAGAGCCTCACTTCCGCAGGAGTTCCTCGTGGGTGTGAGGCTCTTGTTCTGCGCTCAATCGAGAAGGCGACGAATGCTGGCGGCCACGGATTGCCTGCTCTTTGTGCCGATCCGCCCCGCGATCGTGAAGCCGCTTTCCCAGACTTCGTGGTGGCCGTGAAGCCACGGGGGCGAGGCCTCGCCGCGGAACGTGACGGAGAGCTGCACACAGTCGACGTGATCGATCGGCGCGGCGGCGAAGGCCAGGCACGGCTCGACGAACTTGAGTGATGCGGGGGCCGAGACGTCGAGCGTCGAGAGCCAGTCGGCGAGTCGGATGGCTTCCTCGTAGAGGAGGGATTCGTCGCGGAAGGACCAGGAGCCTTGCGGGCATTCGACGCGCCCGTGGACCGGCAGCCAGGTCACAGGGCGATCCCGCTCGCGGGGCGGCTTCCTAGGCTTCCATCCGAGCTCTACGACAGCCCCGTCGAGGTGCAGCGCGACGTAATCGATTGTCCCGGTGCGGGGCATGGTCGGTCACACCAGCCGGTCTTCCTTGGCGATCCCCAGGGCCGGACGGACATCGACCTGCACGAGGGCCTCGCCGGCTTTCTCGGACTGGAGCCGTCGGGCCTCGCCAGGGTCGACGTAATCGGAGTGGCAGGAGAGCTTTGACGCGGACGACGGGGCCGACGCTGTGCTTGCGCCAGGGGCTCCCTGCATGGCTTTTTTCGTCTTGCTGGCGAGCTTGTGGATCTCGTCGGGGCTCAGAACGCCGCGTTTGGCGAGGATTTCCTGTTGCTCGGGGGTGAGGGCGGCGGATTTGACGGGGGCGCCGGGCTTGCCGCTGGCGCCGATGCGCTCGAAGCCCTCGGCCTTGCCGCTGGCGTACTCCTGTATCTCCTTGGAGATGCGGACGGAGCACCAGTCGTGGCCGCACATGGCGCAGAAGTCGGTGTCGACGTCGAGGTCCTCGTCGTGGTAGGCGCGGGCGGTGTCGGGGTCGAAGGAGAGCTCGAAGTGCTTCTCCCAGTTGAGGGCGGCGCGGGCCTTGGTGAGCTCATCGTCGCGGGTGCGGGTACCGGGGATGCCGAGGGCGACATCGGCGGCGTGGGCGGCGATCTTGTAGGCGATGCAGCCCTGCTTGACATCGTCGCGCTTGGGGAGGCCGAGGTGCTCCTTGGGCGTGACGTAGCAGAGCATGGATGCGCCGTGGTAGGCCATGGCCGTGGCGCCGATGCAGCTGGTGATGTGGTCGTAGCCGGGGAACATGTCGGTGACGAGGGGGCCGAGGACGTAGAAGGGGGCGCCGTGGCAGAGGCGGCGCTGGATCTTGGCGTTGTACTCGATCTGGTCGAAGGGGACGTGGCCGGGGCCCTCGATCATGACCTGCACACCCTTGCGCCAGGCGCGCTCGGTGAGTTCGCCGAGGGTTTCGAGCTCGGCGAGCTGGGCGGCGTCGGTGGCATCGGCGAGGCCGCCGGGGCGGAGGCCGTCGCCGATGGAGAAGGTGACGTCGTACTTCCGCAGGATGTCGCAGATGTCGTCCCAGCGGGTGTACATGATGTTCTCGGCGTTGTGGACGAGCATCCACTTGGCCAGGAGGGAGCCGCCGCGGCTGACGATGCCGATGAGGCGGTTCTTGACGAAGTTGAGGTGGGCGCGGCGGACGCCGGCGTGGATGGTGAAGTAATCGACGCCCTGGCGGGCCTGGTGGTGAAGGGAGGCTTCGATCGTCGGCCAGTCGAGGTCCTCGATCTTCCTGCCGATGATCATGGAATAGATGGGGACGGTGCCGATGGGGGCGGTGGAGTGCTCGCAGAAGGCGGCGCGGCAGGCGTCGATGTCGCCGCCGGTGGAGAGGTCCATGATGGTGTCGGCGCCCCAGCGCACGGCCCACTCGAGCTTCTCGAGCTCTTCGTGGGTGCCGCTGGAGACGGGGCTGGCGCCCATGTTGGCGTTGATCTTGGTCTTGCTGGCGCGGCCGATGCACATGGGGTCGAGCCTGTGCTTCAGGTGGTTGATGTTGGCGGGGATGACCATGCGGCCGGCGGCGATCTCGTCGCGGACCTGCTCCGCCGTGAGGTGGGGCTCGCGCTGGGCGACACGGCGCATCTGCGGGGTGATGATGCC
>JAEYVB010000259.1 GCA_023429345.1 Planctomycetota bacterium | reverse complement strand
GAGTGCGGGGGAGGGGGAGCGTGAGTCGCGCCCGCCGAAGAGCCGCCCTCCGCCTCGCGGCCCGCGCGGCTGTCTTCGCCCTGATCGGCGCGGCGGCGACGGTGTTTACAGCGTGGGGGTTGATGCTGTCCCTGGATTCGAAGCCTCGTCGATTGGCTTGGCAGAACGATCCCCTTCGGCACCCACGTACTTGGCCGCAACGGGTACCCGATTACTGGCCCCGTGATGCAGAGTTTCTCCGAAGCCGGACTCATGGCGTTCTTCTCCGAAGCTGGGCGGCCGCATCGGGTCCGATGCTCGAATGGGATGTATTTCGCATCGACCAATGGGATGTCGGCGTCCCGGCTTCCGCCATGCGTTGGACCTGCATCTCGGAACAACCATCGAAAGGCGACGGCAAAGAGACGTTCACAGGGCTTGCGGGCGGATGGGCAGGCCTGCGACAGAATCTGCGGCTCCCGCTCCGCCCCCTCTGGCCCGGCTTCCTCGTGGACACGGCGTTCTTCGGGGGGCTGGCGTTTGTCGTGTGGGGTGCGCCGGGGTTGGTGCGGCGGAGGGTGCGGCGGAGGCGGGGGTGCTGCGCAGCGTGCGGGTACGACCTGAGCGGCGCGGGGGGGGCGGGCGGGGGGGTGTGCCCGGAGTGCGGGGGCGCGGAGCGTTGATGCAGGGCAGAGGAAACCTATCGGTTTCCCCTGCAACCCCTTCCCTTTGAAGTCGTCAAACTCCCGCACCACCGATACCGAGGGCCGCACCCCCGCCCCGCACGGCGGAGCATCGCTGTGGCCGCCCGAGCGCACGCCGCGGCCCGCGCCGCGGGCGTCGCGATTCGTGTCTCTCCCCATGTGCAATCATCGGCCGGCGGGGGTGCGGACCGGCTAGCGATTGGCCGCCAGGACGGTAAGCACGCCGGCCCGCGCCACTTCCGGAGTGATGCTGTTCTGGGCGAAAATCTCGCGGGCCCGCCCATCGCCCGATGCGAGCACGAGTCCGAGCAGCAGGTGCTCCGTGCCGATGTACAGGTGGCCCAGGTCTCGGGCCTCGGCAATCGCTGACTCGATCACGGTCTTGAGTTGCTTGAGCGGGAACTCCGCCGGCTCGCCCGGCACGTTCCTCGGCAGCCACGCATCGAGGCTCTCGGCAACCCCGGCGAGATTCACGCCGAGGCGTGTCAGGACCGCTGCGCCGACGCCGGACCCTTCGCGGGCCATGGCAAGGAGCAAATGCTCCGGACGGAGGACCGGGTCCGACCGTTCAATCGCGGCCTGAGTGGTCATCGCCATGACGCGGCGGGATCGTTCCGTGAGCCGTTTGAACATGCGGGAAACTACCCCTCTGCCGGGCCGCACACCCTGTGTGGGCGTGGGCGGGGCGACCGTCCACGAGTCTACTTACGCCCGCGGCCGCCCGCTCGGGATGAGCCCCTAGGAGCTCTTTGTCTGGCACAACGCCGGCCTTGCCGGAGCGGGCTCCTCCAGCTAAATTGACGCCATGGGGCTCGTCGACCAGGACGACAGCACAGGCTGGAACGCGGCGTCCGACGGCACCTCACCGTTTCCGAAGCCTTTCATCCCAATCGAACCCTGGCACCCGCCGGCGCCTTCAGGTACTCGAACGGGGCGTGTCTGATGAAGTGCGCGAAAGCAATGACGCTAGTAGCGCCAGTATTTTTTGTTGCAGGCCTGCTGCTGATGAATGTCCCAGCGAGCAAGTACTCTCATGTAAGCAGATACCACTTGGCACTTGGATCGAGCATGCTTAGCGATCATGTCGTGGTCGTGCCTAGAGACAAGATGGATCACTACGTCCCTGTAGGAACCGCAACGTGTGACGTATCGATAGCCACAAGGGGGGCATTATTTCCGATACGCGAGGCGTACGACCAACGTGTAACAATTGACATGTTTCTTTCCGGAGTACTTCCTGATCCCCAGTCGCTCCATCAAGCTGTCTTTGTACGACTTTGCGATGAGCCTGATTTCAGAAGACTGGCTACTGAACACTCGTGGATAAATTTATACGGCGTTTGCACTATTACCGATAATGGTCGTCGTATTGCAATCAGTCGGACAGAGTGGCGTGGGCTGATCGGCTATTGTGGCATCGCAAGCTGCATCGGTGCTGCGGCATTGTTTGTACTTGGGACCACCTTAAGGACGCTGCAAGCTCGCCGGTTCAAGCAAAATCGATGCATGAAATGCGGATATCCGTGTCTCAGCGGTGTGCCGGCGTGCCCCGAATGCGGCACTCGCCCGACGGCCATGCGCCACTAGACGGAAGCCGTCGCATCGAGAAGTCGGAGCAGGTCATGCGCGGTCTGCATGGATGTTCCGCCGGATCCGGCTCTGGACGAACGCGCACCCCGCCGTGCCCGCCACCAACGACCGGACGGTTGTGATGTCCGAATCTGTGATCTCCCAGACGACTCGCATCCGCGGAGAGTACCCGATCGGCTCCTTACTCCGCATCCAGCAAATGCGCCAGCAGCCGCGCGCCCCAGCCGGTCGGGCCCTTGACGTAGGGGCCGCTGTCGCCCTCGACGGCGTGCACGCCGGCGATATCGATGTGGGCGAAGGGGATGCCCTCCTTGACGAAGTTGTAGAGGAACGCCGCGCCCTGGATGGGGTGGGCCTTGCGGTTGGCGTTGGAGTTCAGGATGTCCGCGACCGGGCTCTTCATCATGTCGCGGTACTCCTGGTGCATGGGGAGCCGCCACACCCGCTCGCCCGCGAGCGCTGCGGCCTTCTCGATCTTGCCGCGGAGGCCGTCATCCTCGCAGAAGAGGCCCGCGAAGGTCGAACCCAGGGCCACCACCACACCCCCGGTGAGCGTCGAGAGCTCGACGATGTACGCCGGGTCCTCCTTGTCGCACGCCCAGCAGAGGGCATCCGCCAGGACCAGCCGGCCCTCGGCGTCGGTGTTGGTCACCTCGACGGTCACGCCGTTGCGGTAGGTGAGGATGTCGTCGGGGCGGTAGGCCTCGTCGCTGATCGAGTTCTCCGCCGCGGCCAGGAGCGCCACCACCGGCACCCGCGGCCGGACCACCGTCGCGATCGCGTGCATCGCGCCCAGGACGCCGCAGCCGCCGTCCTTGTCGCGCTTCATGCCCACCATGCCGTTGTTGATCTTCAGCGAGAGCCCGCCGGTGTCGTAGGTCATCGTCTTGCCGATGAGCACGACGGGTCTGGCCCCGCGCTTCGGGCGCTCCGGGCGGTACTCCATACGGATCAGGCACGGCTCGTTCTCCGAGGCCTTGCCGACGTTGATCAGCCCCTCCATCCGCTCGCTCTCGAGCTTGTCCCCCTTCACGACCGTGACCTTCAGCCCGTGCCGGCGGCCGAGTTTCATCGCCTGGTCGGCCATCCACGCGGGCGTGGCGATGTTCGGCGGTGTCTCGCTGAGCGTCCGGGCGAAGTTGGTCGATTCCGCGAGGCCCTGGCCCCGCCGCAGGCCATCGTCGAAGCCCTTGCCCGCGCCCTGCACCTGCAGCTTGGTCTTGGGCGTCCGCGGCGTGCCCTTGCCTTTAAACTGCTGGTTGTCCCACGAGAGCAGGCCCAGCCCCTCCCCCACCGCCGCGCCCGCCTCGGCGGCGTCGATCTTCGCCGCGGCCATCGGCCCGGTGAGGTCGAAGCGGACCGACGAGTCCTTCGTCAGCACCAGCCGGCGCCCGACGCTGGCGGCGATGGTGCGCAGGTTGCCCACCTCGAACTTGCTCTTCTGCCCCAGGCCCACCAGCATCACCCGCCGCGGCTGGCCGGGGGCGCCGGGGGGGCGGGGGGGGGGGGGGGGGGGGGGGGGGGGGGGGGGGGGGGGGGGGGGGG
>JAEYVB010000255.1 GCA_023429345.1 Planctomycetota bacterium | reverse complement strand
TCGCGGAGGCCTCCGTGGCCTCGTTGGACTTGGGGGCGGTCGCCTCGGCCTCGGCGGGCTTGGCGTCGCGCTCGAGCTTGCTGTAGGTCTCGGGCTTGAACATCGTCTCCTGTTCAAGGCCGCCGATCCTGTACTTGAACCACACGTACCCCTCGACCTCGCGGGTGACGGTGCCCTCGAGCACGCGGCCGTCCTTGAGGTGAAGCTTGTCATCCGCCCGGGCGGGGGCGATCAGCACCCCGGCCGTGAGGGCCAGCGCCAGCATCAGCGCCCGAATCCTGGTCCACATCCGTACCATGCCTGTACCTCCGTTTGAATCGGGCGTTCGATCGGCCCGGGAGCCTTCGTTAGCGACGATCGGGCTTGTCCTGAAGCTGCTGGAGCTCGAGGATGCGCTTCTGCTCCTCGAGCTGGTTGTAGTTGGGGACGCCGATCTGGTTCGGGTTCAGGGCCTCCTCGTACCGCTTGATGAGGGCCTGCATCTCGTTGATGATCGACTTGCGGCGGCCGCGGGCCTGCGTCCGCTGCGGGTACTCGCCGGGGGCGGCGACCTCGACGCGCTGGAACTCTTCCCAGAGCTTTTCGAGGCGGCGCTTGGCGGATTCGATGCCGTCTCGCCAGTTCTTCTGGATGTTGGCCGACTGGCCCTTGATGACCTGGTGATTGCGGGAGAGGCCCAGCTGGAAGAGCAGATCGTCCAGCGAATCGACGGTGCCCTTCGAGACGCCGAGGTCATAGGCCAGCTCGGCGGTCAGCGTCAGGCAGTCGTTGCCCTCGCCGCGGGCGAGCTGCGTGATGTCGTCGGCGTTTTCGTCCTTGCCGTCGTCGGTCAGGAGCTTCTCCTCGGGAGACTCGGGCATCCTGGTGAGGTACACCGGCTTGCCACCCTCGAACTTGACAGAAAGGACGTACTCGTCGATGGCCATCGCGTCGATGAGTCTGGGGTCGTACCCGCCCGTGATCGCCATGCCGTGGGCGTGGCCGATTCGCAGCGAGAACTGCTTCTGGCGGACCACCTCATCGCCGGTGGAGCCGAAGATCCGAGTCAAATGGCCGATACCGCCCATCTTGCCGTCGCTGGAGAAGTAAATCGTGTCGCAGTTCAGCGGAAGGAAGGCCGCGCCGCCCATGGCCTTCTTGACCCAGAAGATCACCTTCGGCGGCTTGTTCCACCGCGGGATCTCTTCGGTGAAAATCGGATCCATGTCCTCGGCGCGGAAAAGCTGGTCGAACTGGCCCACATCGTCCTTGATGTCGCCGAGCTGACCGAAGCGCTCCAGCGACCAGTCGTTGTTCAGGGACACGATGATGTAGTCCACCTCGTGCCGCTTGGCGTCGTTCACCGCCTGGCGGATGGGCGTCTGGGAGATGTCCTCGCCGAACCAGCCCTCCAGCTCGATCACGTAGACCTTGGGGGCGTTGTTGGCCGCCGGCGCGGGCGCGGGGGCCGTGTCCATCTTCGTGCCGTCCGGCTTGCCGGTCGTGGCCGGGGTGTCGCCCCCCTCGCCCTTGGTGATCGCCAGAATGTCGGACCGCTTGTAGGTGGTCGGGGCCTTTATGCCGGCGACGTTGACCTCGAAAAGGACCTCGTCGGCCTTCTCCTCCAGGATCTTGCCCTTCACGATGGTGCCGCTCCGGAGGATCAGCGTGTCCTCCTGATCGGCGAAAGCCATGACCGGAGTCGGGGTGGCGATCACGCCGAGGCCGAACGCCCCCACCGTCAGGGCGGGAGCCATCCAGCAGGTGCAACCCGCGGCCGTCGATGCCAGTAAATGGACGATCTTGCGTGCGTTCATCCCGAACCTCTCGTCTAGCGGTCTGGCGCGGGCGAATGCCGCGCATGGATGTCCATATTCCGTCAGGGTGTCATACGCCGACAGCCCGTCGGGGTTTCCCAACCGGGTGAATCCAACCCCGAGAGTGTACCCGGATCCGTGATTGGGAGCCCCTGAATCGGGCCCTTACCCTGTCTGATGCGCGAGGGTGTGGGCAAGTTCCATCCCTTGCTCCCGGGTTTGGATCCGATCCTCCAGTTGGGCGTCGTATACCCGCTCCAAAACCCCCTTGAATGCGGGACCCGGCTTGTAGCCCGCGGCCACCAGGTCGTCCCCGGTGACCAGGGGGGCCGGCCGCAGCCCGGAGGGGGTCGCCCGGAGTTCCTCGAGGCGGGTGGCAACCTGGGCGGCCGCGGCGGGATGGGTAATCCCCAGGAGGACAAGCCCGCCCTCGAACCCCGACCGCACGGCCCGCTTCTGTGCAGGTACCCGGTCGGAAAGCCAGCCCGTGCAGAGATGCCGGTAGGCGTGGAGCACCTCGCGGAAGGCCTGCGATTCGTCATTGCTGAGGCACAACGCATCCCGCCAGCGTGCGACGACGCTTTCGATCGCCTGGGGATCAGGCCGGAGGCCTCGGTCGAGGGCCCACGCGGCTAGGGCGAGCCCCAGACTCGAATGGAGTGGCTCGGCGGCGGCCTGCCCAGGGCCGCTGCTCACCAGTCTCAAGATTCGCGGCTCGGAGGCGGAGTGGGCCTCGGCGAGCACGGGGGCGTCGAGTTCCAGCGATTGGAGCAACTCGATAGCGGCGGCCCGGGTGGGGTGGGCCAGGATGCGGCGGAGCTCATCGCCGATGCGTTCCCGGCTGACCCCGAGGAGCTCGCGGGCGTGGCGTCGGATGGCGGAGGCCGTTGGCGGGTCTATGGCAAAGCCCAGGCGGGCGGCGAGGCGGACGGCACGGAGCGCCCGGAGGTGGTCTTCGGCGAGCCGCGCGTCGGGCTCGCCCACCGCGCGGAGAAGCCGCCGTCGCACATCTTCCACGCCGCCGACCAGATCGATGATCCGGCCCATTCCGGGAACGGGGTGTGGCACGGTGGCGACATCGGCGATGACCGGGGGAAGGGGGCCGTCGCCCTCGGGATCGAGGAAGAGGGCGTTGATGGTGAAATCGCGACGGAGCGCATCGGCACGCGGGTCGCTGAAGCTGACACGGTCGGGCCGGCGACGGTCGGTATACGGACCCTCGGACCGGAACGTGGCGACCTCCACCGTCGCGGCCGCGGCCAAGCCCTCCTGCGGACCGAGGGTCACCAGCACCACTCCGAACGCGGCGCCGACCTCGTTGGTGCGGCGGAAGAGCGCGGAAATGCGGTCGGGCGTGGCGTCGGTGGCCACATCGTAATCGGTCGGGCTCAGCCCCAGCAGCTCATCGCGGACGCATCCGCCAGCGAAAAAAGCAGTATGACCCGCGGACCGCAGCGATCGCACGATAGCGAGCGCTACCTGGCGGGCGATCTCGGGGGGGGCTTTGGGGGGCATCACCGGAGTGTACGGATCTGCTCGAGCGTTCGCGGAGACGGACGCATCGAGCAGGTAGAGCGTGAGGCGGGGGCCCCTGCCTTACTCGAAGCGGCCGCGACTCAGTATCTCGAAGTCGTAAAGGCCGGCGAGGTCCGCGGCCGGCCGACGCTGGAGGTCCGCGAACCGCTCGATCAGCGACTGGGGCTCCTTCACGGCCAGGGAGCCCAGCGTTTTCCACTTGTGATTCAGGATGTCCTGAAGGTCGGCCGTGGTGTTGCGGGCGTGGCCGGCCGGGTACATGACGAGGCCGCTGTCGTGCGTCTCGCCCTCGTCGCTGGTGATCTGCATGCTGGTGGGGATGCCATCGGGATAGCGCCGGTCGTACTCCGACCCGCCGTGCTCGAAAGACATTTTCTCCATCAGCGAGCGCGTGACCGGATGGAAAATCGCCTCTCTCGTGAAATCGTGGGGTGTGAGCATCAGCTCCTTCCACCCGAGCCGGTGCCCGACCTGCCGCTCGCCCGACACGCCGGGGGCGTGGAACTCGATCGCTTTGCGCAGCATGGTGCAGACGAGGTAGAGCATGGAGTGATCTGCCGACTGGCGCGTGTGCGGATCGCGCTTGGCGGGGTCGCCGATGATGTGGAACGCGGGTTCGTAGGCCTTGACCACGATCGAGCGGATCCGGTCGCCGGGGTGCGAACGGCTGGAGAGGAGGGAGGGGTGCTTGCTGAGGAGATCGATCAGCCCCTGGAGCGCGCCCGCCGATTGGTGCTCGTAGAGGCCCAGCTTGAAATGCATGCCCATCACCGTGAAGTCGGAGCCGGCGCGGCTCAGCACAAGATCGAAGGGGCTGGCGTTCTTCTTCGCCGGCTTCTCGAAGAGGCAGAAGATCGCCTCCGGGTTGCGGAAGATGTCCTTGGGACCGACGAAGCCCGCCATGCACCGCTTCATGCACAGGATCGCGAACTCGGTGCTGATCGCCGCGGAAGCGCCCTTGCTGTCCGAGAGCTGGTGGCCGTGGCGGATGGCGCGGAAGGGGATCGCGTGGGCGACCACCATGCCGATCGCGCACTCGATCTGCTCCGCGGAGGCGCCCAGCATCGCGCCGTAGGTCGCCGCCGAGGCGATGGCCCCGTGCACGACGTGGTCGATCTTGTAGGTCTTCAGGCTGAAGACCTCCGCGAGGCGGCCGCGGATCTCGTCCAGCAGTACCATCCCGCGGAGGGCGAACTCGCCGTCGCGGGCCGCGAGCTGGGCCGCGGCAAGGGGGACGCTGTAGAAATCGTTGTGACCGAACTCGCCTGCGCGGTGCTCGGGGCGCTCGGCGCTGTACCCGAAGTTGGTGCCGTTGCTGTCCCATTCGCGGACGGCCGCGGCGTTGGCGGCGATGGCCTTTTCGGGGGCGACCTTCTCGCGAGAGCCGAAGACCGGCACACCCTTGGCGTACCTGTACTCCAGGGCCTCGTTGCGCAGGACGGTCGGGGCGTTCGTGCCCAGGGCCAGGGCCGAGACGCCGCAGATCACCGCATCGGTGTTGAACATGTTGGTCCGCTTCAGGACCTGGGGATCGGGTTGACCGGCCCGGGCGGGGTCCGCGGCCATGAAATCGACCGCGAACTCGGCGATTCCCAGTGCCTGGTTGGTGTCGGCGGGAAGAACAATGCGGGTCTGGTCGGGCATGGCGATCGAGCCTCTTTAAAGGGGGAGCAAGCGTAGGGCCGCGGCCGGCCTGTCTCCGGATCCCACCGTCGCCGACAAGCGGATGGGGGTCTCATG
>JAEYVB010000212.1 GCA_023429345.1 Planctomycetota bacterium | reverse complement strand
CAACCCCCGTCCCCTACAATCCGCCCCATGGCCTACACCGTCCTCGCCCGCCGCTACCGCTCCAAAGACTTCGACGAGGTCGTCGGCCAGGAGCCCATCGCCCGCACCCTCCAGAACGCCATCGAGCAGAACCGCGTCGCCCACGCCTACCTCTTCACCGGCACCCGCGGCGTCGGCAAAACCTCCACCGCCCGCATCTTCGCCAACGCCCTCAACAACCCCGACAACAACCCCGAGATCACCCAGGCCGTCATGCAAGGCCGCGATACCGACACCATCGAGATCGACGCCGCCAGCAACAACTCCGTCGAGAACGCCCGCGACCTGATCGCCAACTCCGTCTACCGCCCCATGCGCGGCCGCTACAAGGTCTACATCGTGGACGAGGTCCACATGCTCTCGACCGCCGCCTTCAACGCCCTCCTCAAGACCATGGAGGAGCCCCCCGAGCACGTCGTCTTCATCCTCTGCACCACCGAATCCCACAAAGTCCCCGCCACCATCCAGAGCCGCTGCCAGCGGTTCGATTTCAAGAACATCCCGACGGCGAAAATCGCCGAGCACCTCGAGAGCGTCATCAAGCAGGAGGGCCTCAAGGCCGAGCCCGAGCTCGTCCACCAGGTCGCCCGCCTCGGCAACGGCTCCATGCGCGATGCCCTCTCCCTCCTCGACCGCCTCATGGCCGCGGGCGATAAGAAGCTCACCGTCCAGCTCCTCCAGGACCTCCTCGGCCTCCCCGACCGCGACCTGGTCAGCCGCCTCATCGACGCGATCGCCGCCGGCGCTGCCGGCGATGCCCTCAAAGCCTCCGACGAGCTCCTCAAGCGCGGCATCTCCGCCGACCAGATGCTCGAGAGCCTCCTCGACCGCCTCCGCGACCTCATGGTCCTCGCCGCCTGCGGCCCCGACACCGATCTCGTCGAGCTCTCTGAGTCCGCCCGTAAGGATGAATCCGCCCGCGCCGGCGCCTTCGACGCCGCCGGCCTCGTCCACATGATCGCCCTCTGCGAGAACGTCCAGCGCGCCGTCAAGAGCAGTAGCACACCCCGCGCCCTCGTCGACGCCCTCACCGTCCGCCTGTCCATGACCGAGAAACTCGCGGATGTCACCGCCCTGGCCTCCCGGGTGGGTCGGCTCTCCGAGCCGGCTCCCGGCCCGCAGGGCCGGACCTCGGAGGCGAGCCCGGCACGAGCGCCGGCGCAGGCCGCCGCCGCCGGAGCCCCCGCAAAAAAACGCTGACGGCGACCGCTCCCCCGACCGCACCCCCGCGACCGGTCGCCGCACCACCACAGCCCGCACCCACGAACCCCGAAGCGCCCCCGCCCGGCCCGTCGCAGACGGCCACCCGCACCCCCGCCGACATCGCCAACGACCCCCTCATCAAACGCGCCATCGAGATCTTCAGCGCCAACCCGACAGACACTTCCCTTGATACCTAGCGACGCAGGACGCAGGACCACAGGACTCAGGACCCTTCCGGACTTCCCACCATGTTCGACAAGTTCAAAGCCATGTCCACCATGGCCGCCCTGATGAAGAACAAGGACCAGCTCAAGGCCGCCGGCGAGCGGGTCAAGGCCAAGTCCCAGGAGATCCGCGCCACCGGCGAGGGCGGCGGCGGCGCGGTCCGCGTCACCGTCAGCGGACAGATGAAGGTCCTCGCCGTCGAGCTCCAGCCCGCCCTCGTCTCCGGCATGGCTGCCGACGACCGCACCCGCGAACTCGCCGGCAACCTCATCGCCGAAGCGGTCAACAACGCCAACCAGTCCGCCCAGATGCAGATGAAGGCCCTGATTGAAAAAGAGGCCAAAGAGCTCGGCCTCCCCGACCTCCCCGGCGACATCACCGGGCTCCTCGCATGATGCTCGTCGCGCTCTACCGCTTCCCCGCGCACGTGCAGCGCGTGGATGTCTCGGTACAACCCTTCCGCCAGCCCCCGGACGACGAGCGCGTCGACGCCGCCTGGGAGAAGCTCCGGCAGCAGAACCCGCGCCTCTTCGGCGGCGGCATCTACAACGTCCTCGCCGTCGACGCCGACCGCGGCCGCATCACCGCGGCCTACGACCTCTACAAGCGCCTCGTCGTCCAGCCCGACGTCGAGACCGGCGTCAACCAGCTCTCCGTCAGCGCCCTCGCCACCGCGCCGGGCGCCGGCGGCCAACCCTGCGTGCTCATCGGCCAGCGCGGCCAGCAGACCCGCATCTACGGCGGCATGTGGCAGCTCTGCCCCGCCGGCGGCGTCGAGCCCCCCGATAACCCCGCCGACCTCGCCGACATCGGCCATGACAAGATCCGCGCCGACCTTGCCCGCGAGTTCACCGAGGAGGTGGGCCTCGACCTCGGCGACCTCCCCGCGCGCCCCCTCGCCGTCGTCCACGACCGCATCGCCCGCAGCTACGACATCGTCCTCCGCGTCGAGTTCGCCGCGGCCCAGCCGCTGCGCCCGCAGCACGGGAGCGGCTGGGAGCACCTGGACCTCCGCTGGCTCCCCATCGCCGAGGTCCCCGCCTTCGACCGCGCCCAGCGCATCATCGAGCCCACCCGCGCCCTCTTCCGCTCTCTGGGCTGGCTCACACCTGGTCCGGCGTGAAGCGCGGTCGGAGCATCGAGGCCAGCGCTGCGCCGGGGTCCTCCTGCTTCATCAGCTCCTCGCCGACCACCGCGATCCGCACCCCCAGCGCCCGCAGCTTCAGCAGGTCCTCCCGCGAGCGGATGCCGCTCTCGCACACGAGCGTCGACCGGTCCTCGACCATGTCGGCCAGCC
>JAEYVB010000200.1 GCA_023429345.1 Planctomycetota bacterium | reverse complement strand
CCCCCCCCCCCCCCCCCCCCCCCCCCCCCCCCGCCCGCCCCGGCCCCCCTAGTGTTAACCGAAGCTCATGCCGCGGGAGGCACAGACCCCCCGGGTTTGACACCGTCCGATGATCAGGGGACATTGGACCGGCTGGGAGCCAGGATCGGCCCCGGCGGAGGCACCAGACTCTCCCGATCGCGGCCGCAAACGGCGGGCGGGGGAGGGCGGGGGGTGCGCCAGGGATTGGCCCTGAGGAGACGGCCGGTTTGCTCAAGCAACAGCATCAGTACTTCGTGGCCCTTCTGTGCGTGGTGGATGCCCTGGTCGTGGCGGCGGCCTGCCTCAGCGCCTGGGTCGTGCGGATGCAGCTCGTCGAGCGCTACAGCCCTCTCGAGACAAGCTGGGAGACCTGGGTCAAGCGGTCGCTCCTGATCTTCGCCGTGCCCATCGTCCTGGTGAGCATGTGGATGCTGGGCCTCTACCGGCCGCGGCGGGACCGCTCCCTGTGGGCCGAGCAGAAGGACATCTTCAAGATCAGCTTCGCGGCGACGGCGGGGCTGATCGTGGCCCTGTGGGCGGTCATGGACTCGACGGTGACGGGCGTGGTCGGCCGGCGGGCGGCGACGCCCGCGGCGACGATCCAGATCCTCGGGCAGGCCGTGGACGGCGGGCGCGTGCAGATCGGCCTTTTGGCCCTCTTCCTGCCCGTGCTCCTGGGGGTCCACCGGGCGAGCTTCCGGCTCGTGCTGCGGCAGCTCCGGAGGCGCGGGCGCAACCTGCGGCACGTCGCGATCGTGGGCGTGGGGCGGCTGGGGCAGATCTGCGAGCGGACGCTCTCGCGCAACTCCTGGACGGGCATCAACGTCGCGTACTACATCTCCCACCACCCGCACACCAAGCGCACGCGCTGCTGCGAGCACGCGGTGATGGGCGGCCTCGAGCAGCTGGAGGAGACGCTCGAGAAGCACCCGGTGGATGCGGTGTACCTGGCCCTGCCCAACGCCCAGGCCGCGGCCATCCCGGGGATCCTCGGGAAGCTGGAGAAGTTCGCCCTGGATGTGCGGATCATCCCGGATGTCCACCCCCGGTTCGTGCCGCAGGGGATGGCGGTGAACGAGCTGGACGGGATGCCGGTCCTGAGCTACCGCGAGTGCCCGAGCGCCGGGCTGGGCGGGATGGGCAAGCGGGCGATGGACATCCTGGGCTCGCTGGCGGCGCTGGCGCTCTTCTCGCCCTTCTTCGCGGCGATCGCCCTGGCCATCCGCTGCACGAGCCCCGGGCCGGTGATCTTCAAGCAGAAGCGGGTGAGCCTGGGGGGCAAGGTCTTCAAGATCTACAAGTTCCGCACCATGTACTACCTCGAGGACGAGATCGGGGACGGGCGCTACGCCACGCTGAAGCACGAGTGGACGCAGCGCGGCGACCCGCGGATCACGCCGGTGGGGCGGTGGCTGCGGCGGACGAGCCTGGACGAGCTGCCGCAGCTCCTCAACGTGCTCAAGGGGCAGATGTCGCTGGTGGGCCCGCGGCCGGAGCGGCCGGAACTGATCGCCCGCTTCCGCGAGGACTGGCGCGGGTACATGCTCCGCCAGCACGTCAAGGCGGGCATGACGGGGTGGGCCCAGGTGAACGGCCTCCGCGGGGCGACGAGCCTGCGCAAGCGGCTCCAGTACGACCTCTTCTACGTGCGGCACTGGTCGGTGTGGTTCGACCTGCGGATCCTGTGGCTCACGGTGTTCCGCGGCTTCGTGCACCGCAACGCGCACTAGGGCGCCGCCTCAGTACAGCGTGAACGACGCGATCGCCGCGGCCGCGAGCATGGCGGCCACGCCCAGCGTCATGACCGCGACGATGTCCAGCAGCCTGCTCTGGGGTCTTAGCGTCTGGGCTTTCATGGGGTCCTTCCTGAGGGGTCGGGAACGGGCGGGCCCGCGCGTGCCCGCGCGCGGCGGAGGATCTCGATGACCTCCCCGTCGCTGGTCTGGTCGAATATCTCGTAGAACTGCCCGACGGCGTGAAACGGCTCGGGCGCGAGCGGGCAGATGATCTCGTCGGCCTCGGGCCGGAGCAGCGCCAGGGACGAGGGCGCTGCGACCGGCGCTGCCAGCACCAGCAGGCCGGGATCGCGGGCCCGCGCGGCCCGGAGGGCGGCGCGGGTGGTGGCCCCCGTGGCGATGCCGTCGTCGACGACGATGGCGATGCGCCCGCGGATCGTTTCGGGCCCGGTGCCGTCGCGGTAGGCCCGCTCGCGGCGGCGGATCTCCTCCATCTGCTCGCGGACCTCGCGCTCGATGTATTCCCGGCCGACGCCGAGCCGTTCGATCAGCGGCTCATCCAGGAGCGTCCGGGCCCCCCCGGCGTCGTAGACCGCGCCGATGGCCAGCTCCGGCTGCCGCGGGGCGCCCAGCTTGCGGACGACGACGATGTCCAGGGGCGCTGCGAGCGCGTCGGCGACCTCCCCCGCGACCACGACGCCGCCCCGCGGCAGGCCCAGGACGACGGGGTGCGTGCCCTCGTACCGCCGGCAGAGCTCGGCCAGCCGCTGTCCCGCCTCGACCCGGTCCCGGTACACGATTGCGCTCCCGCTCCCGACCTCTACACCCGCACCGCCGAAAGATGAGACACGAACCACTCGCGCGCCAGGACGGAGACCTGCTCGAGCGCCCCGGGCTCCTCGAAGAGGTGCGTGGCGCCCGGCACGACCTCCAGGCGTCGCGGGCCGGGCAGTTGCTCGAAAGCGCGCTCGTTGAGCTCGATGACGCCGTGGTCGGCCCCACCCACGATCAGCAGCGTGGGCGCGTGGACATCGCGGAGCAGGTCGCCCGCGAGGTCCGGCCGCCCGCCGCGCGAGACCACCGCGGCGATCTGACGGTCGCCCGCCGCGGCGACCAGCGCCGCCGCCGCCCCGGTGCTGGCGCCGAAGAGGCCGATGGGAAGCATGTTCAGCCCGCGGTGGTGGCGCACCCAGTTCGCGGCCATCGCGAGCCGGCCGGCGAGGAGCTCGATGTCGAAGATGTTGCTGCGGTCCTCGGCTTCCGCCTCGTCCAGCAGGTCCAGCAGGAGCGTGGCGAGGCTGGCGCGGCGGAGGACCGTCGCCACCATCGCGTTGCGCTTGCTGAATCGGCTCGAGCCGCTGCCGTGGGCGAAGATGACGGTGCCGATCGGTCCGTCCGGGATGCCCAGCGTGCCGCCGACCTTGAGCCGCCCGACGGGCACCTCGACCTCGTGCGTCTGCTCCGGGATATTCATGCCCACCCCCGTTCGGATCAATGCTACCGAGCCGGGCGAGACGGGCCCACTGAAAGTTCCTTCACCCGCCTATCCCCGGTCAAGGGCGCGGGCGAGCCGCCCGTTCGATCGGGAACGGCGTGGCGCTCCCGGTGAGCATCGCGTCGACGGCCGCGTGCGCGGTGCGGTACGCCATCGACATGCCGTGGCCCGTAAAGCCCCCGCAGAACCACACCGCCCCGGGCTCCCAGCCGCCGGCGATGGGCCCGACGAGCGGGAGCCAATCCGGCGAGAAGCCCATCGTGCCCGACCAGCGCGCGGTGATATCGAGCTCAGCGCGGGGGATGCCCAGAACACGGGCGGCGAACTGTTCGAGGTCGTCCTGCACGGCGGCGGTCGTGGTGTCGTCGTACCCGCATTCGATCTCGGCGTGCCGCTTCCGGCACCCGCCGACAACGACGGTACCGTCGGTGGTCTGGCGGAAGTACTCGTAGCCGTGGTTGGCGTAGTACGAGTGATCCAGCCGCAGGCCGGGGTTGGCGACGGCGAGCATCTGGCCGCGGCGTGGCGTGACGATCTCCCTGAACGAGGGCACGAGCAGCGGCAGGTAGGCGTTGGTACACAGGAGCACGCGCCCGGCGGTGATCCACGCGTCCGGGGTCCGCACCCGGACGCCGCGCCCGGCGGCTCGGATCTCCGCGACCTCCTGCCCCTCGAGGATGGGGGCGGCGAGTTTGGCCGCGAGGAACCGCATCAGTTCGAAGGAGTTGCACGCGGCATCGCCGGGGTTGACCAGACCGCCCAGCGGCGCAGCGCTGCGCCAGGCCGAGTCGTCGCCCCGCTCCAGCCAGGCGACGGCGAAGCCGTCCCGGCGGAGGAGCTCGACCGATGCCTGCAGCGCCCCGCGTTCCTCCTCGCCGAGGGCCAGCAGGCACGAGGGGATAGCCTGGAACGTCGGCAGCGACTCGACCCCCTCGGATCGCAGGCCCTCCAGGTTCTCTTCCGTCCATCGCCACACGGTCCGCGCGAGGTCGTGCCCGTAGAGCTCGATGGCCGCCCGGTAGTTCTCCGCCGCGCCGCGCATGAGGAAGCCGGCGTTCCGCGTGCTGGCGCCCCAGCCCAGCGTGTGGCGCTCCACGATGCGGCAGCCGACGCCCCGCCGCTGGAGCGCGAGCGCGGCCGAGACCCCGCAGATGCCAGCGCCGACGACCAGAACATCGGTGGCGATCTCGCCGAGGTTCTTCGTCCGCCGCCAGTGGCTCACCGTCATGGCGGTAGCTTACCCGGGGGCGCGAGGCGTACGCTGAGGGTCATAGGGGATCGCCATGGCCTCGCTTACCACGCTCCCGTTCGGCAGCCTGCTCGACAACATCGCCGCCAAGTCGCCCACGCCCGGCGGCGGCGGGGTGGCCGCGATGACCGGCGCCCTCGCCGCATCGCTGGCGCACATGGTGGTGTCCTACTCGCTGGGGAAGAAGAATCTCGCCGCCCACCAGGGGGAGCTCGAGCTCGCCTCGGCGTACCTGGGCCGCGCCCGGGCGATGTTCATGGAACTCGCGGCGGAGGATGCCGAGGCCTACGGGCTGGTCAACGAACTCCAGAAGCTCCCCGAGGAGGATCCCCGGCGGGTCCAGCAGCTCCCCGCCGCCATCCAGGCCGCGATCCAGGTGCCCCTGACCGCCATCGCCGCGGCCGACGACCTCCTCCGCCGCTGCGAGGCGCTCGCCCCGATCACCAACCGTTACCTCCACAGCGACCTGGCCATCGCGGCGATCCTGGCCGAATCCGCGGCACGGGGGTCGGTCTGGATGGTCCGGGTGAACAGCTCATCCCTGCACGACCACGACCAGCGAGTGAAAGTCATGGAACAGGCCAAGAG
>JAEYVB010000142.1 GCA_023429345.1 Planctomycetota bacterium | reverse complement strand
GGCGTGGCTCCGCCGGCGGATCGGGGGCGAGGAGGGCGCCGCGTGAATGCCGAGCACCACGAGCGGGTCGGGGCGGCCTTTCTGCGGGCGCGGGGGCTGCCGGAGGGGGAGCTCGCGGCCTACCTGGAGGAGCTGGGGGATGCCGCGGTGCGCGCGGATGTCGAGGAACTGCTGAGGCACGACGCGGCGGATGATTCGTTCCTGGCGCGGCCGGTGCTGCACGCGCACGCCGCGGCGGCGATCCTGCGGTTGCCGGAGGACCCGGGGGAGGAGCCGGAGCTGCCGGAGGCGGGGGCGTACCGGATCCTGCGACTGCTGGGGCGTGGGAACTCGGCGGCGAGCGTGTACCTGGCGCGGCAGACGTCGCCGGTGCAGCGGCTGGTGGCGCTGAAGGTGCTGCGGCAGCGGGCGCCGCGGGGTGAGGCGGCGGCGCGGTTCCGGGCGGAGTGCGACGCGATCGCGCGGATGCAGCACCCGGGGATCGCGACGCTGTTTGAGGCGAGCCTGACGCCGGACGGGCGGCCGTTTTTCGTGATGGAGTACATCGACGGCTCGCCGATCATGGAGTACTGCGCGCGGGTGCAGCCGGGGGGGAGGGAGCGGCTGGGGCTGTTCCAGCAGGTGGTGGAGGCGGTGGCGCACGCGCACCAGAAGTCGGTGGTGCACCGCGATCTGAAGCCGAGCAACATCCTCGTGGCGGAGACGGCGGATGTCCCGCGGGTGAAGGTGATCGATTTCGGCGTGGCCAAGTGCCTTGACCGGGGGGCGGGGGCGCGGAGCTTCGCGACGATGCACGGGCAGATCGTGGGGACGCTGGCGTACATGGCGCCGGAGCAGCTCGCGGGCGACCCGGACCAGGTGGATGTGCGCGCGGACATCTATGCGCTGGGCGCGCTCCTGCACGAGATCATGACGGGGGTGCCGGCCGTGACCCTCGACGGCCTGGAACTGCCGGAGGCGATCCGGCGGGCGCTCCGCGGGCGCGGGACGGTGCCGAGGCAGACGCGCGGGCTGCTGCCACGGGATATCGACCTGATCATCACGAAGGCGATGGCCCCCGAGCCCGAGCGGCGTTACCAGACGGCGGCGGACCTGGGGGCGGAGATCGAGCGGTACCTGCAGTGCCGCCCGATCCAGGCCCGGCGGCCGCGGATGGCGTACATCGCGCGGAAGGCCGCGGCGCGCCGCCCGGCGCTGACGACCGGGCTGGCGGTGGCGCTGGTGGCGGTGAACGCGGCCGCGCCGTGGGTGTGGGTCTCGCGGCAGCGGGCGCAGCGGCAGTACGAGGTCTCGAAGGAGACGGCGAAGCTGATGCTGAACGTGATCCAGCCGATCTCGGACCAGATCGGGACGCGGCAGGCGCGGCGGGCGATCCTGACGCAGGCGCTCGCGGAGTCGCGGGCGTTCACGATGCAGGAATCGGGGGACCCGGAGGTGCAGAGCGCGCTGGCGGCCATTCTCGGGGGGCTGGCCGACCTGGAGGAGGAGGAGGGGCGGCTCGGCGAGGCAAGGGCGATGATCGAGCAGGTGCTGGTGATTCGGCAGCGGCTGGCCGCGGCGGACCCGGGCGACCCCGATCGGCAGGCCAAGCTGTCGATCGCGCTGGTCCGGCGGGGCGACATGCACAAGGGGGAGGGTGAGTGGGCGATGGCGACGGTGTACTACCGCTTGGCGCTCCAGATCGACGAGCGGCTGGCGGCGCTGCACCCGGAGAACGACCATTACCTCAGCAACCTGGCGTGGAGCTATGAGCGTCTGGGGGCGCGCATGGTGCAGCAGCGGGAGCCGCTGCAGGCGGCCGTGTTCTTCGATCTCCAGCGCCGGATCCTGGAGCGTCTGCGGCCGTTCCCGGGGCGCATCAATGACGCGGAGCGCTGCCGGAGCGCGGGGTTCCTGCACCTTGGGTCCCTGGCGCTCCAGGCGGGGGATCCCAGGGCGGCCCTGGCGCACTCGGTCAGCGCGCGGGCATCGGCGGAGCGGGCGCTGGCGACGGACCCGGCCAGCCGGCTCTCGATGATGTGCGTCTTCCGGTCGTACCTGGCTCATGCCTCGGCGTCGCGGGCGCTTGGGGATGCTCAGTCCATGCTCGCCGACGGCATCGCGGCGGCCGCGGCGGTCCGGCCCCTGGTGGACAAGGACGCCACGGACGGCCTGGCGTTCGAGCAGTATCTAATCGCTTGCGATGTCGTGCTGGAGGCGGCGGCCATGTTGGGGCGGGAGGAGACGCGGGGGGTGTGGGCGCGGAGGGCGATGTCGACGGCCCGGATGGCGGATCCGCGGATTTCGGGCCCCGAGCACCCGAGGCTGGAGTTCTGGCGGAGCACTCTGACCGGGCCGCCGGCGGCGGGGATCGGGCCTCCGGGCTGAACCGGCGGGGAATCTGGAATTCATCTGCGGGTTCCGGCGCCAGTTTGCGAGTTACACATGCACACTCGCACGAGGCAGCGGCGACGGGCGGCCGCCGCGCTCGGAGGGCGCCGCCCGCGACGGGGCACACGAGGCCCGCCGCGGTCCCCGGCGCTCCTTCGTGGCGGCGGCCGCTCAGACCGCTCTGGGGGCGGGTGGGGGCGGGGTTATCCGGCACGGATTTTGCGGAGTCGGCGGGGGTTGGCGTGCCTATCATTGCCTGATCGCCGGTGGTCCTGGGGTTGTACTAGGTCTCTGCTGGCAGCGGTGGTTTCTGAGCGCATGATGCGCCGCGCACCGCCCATTCTTTTTTCCCAGCAGGCCTGATCCGCCCAACAGGAAGGACCTTTCCGCTTCATGCATTTTTCCGATCTTCGTCTCTCTTCGCCCATCCTGCGCGCCGTGCAGGACGAGGGCTACACCACCCCGACCCCGATCCAGGCCCAGACCATCCCATTAGTGATGGAGGGCCGCGACGTCCTCGGCTGCGCCCAGACCGGCACCGGCAAGACGGCGGCGTTCGCGCTGCCGATCCTGCACCGCCTGACCACCGCCGAGGTGGACAAGACCCAGCGCGGCCCGCGCAAGGCCCGCGTGCTGGTGCTGTCGCCGACGCGTGAGCTCGCCGCCCAGATCGGGGCCAGCTTCGCGACGTACGGGCGGCACACGTCCGTGTCGCACACCGTGATCTTCGGCGGCGTCAGCCAGCACCACCAGGCCAAGGCGCTCCAGCGCGGGGTCGATGTCATCATCGCCACGCCGGGGCGGCTCATCGACCTGATGGAACAGCGCATCGCCTTCCTCGACGGCGTCGAGGTGCTCGTCCTCGACGAGGCCGACCGCATGCTGGACATGGGTTTCATCGAGCCGATCCGGCGCATCGCGGCGGCCACGAAGAAGTCCGGGCGGCAGACGCTGCTGTTCTCGGCGACGATGCCGCGGACGGTGGCGCAGCTCGCGGCCTCGATGCTCAACGACCCGGCGAAGATCTCGGTGACTCCGGTCTCCTCGTCAGCGCCGAAGATCGAGCAGGGCGTGTACCTGGTCAATCGCCAGTCGAAGCAGCCGCTGCTGGAGCAGCTTCTGAAGGGCGAGACGGTGCTCCGGGCGGTGGTCTTCACCCGCACCAAGCACGGGGCCGACCGGGTCGGCCGCCACCTGGAGCGGGCCGGCATCCGGGCCGAGACCATCCACGGCAACAAGGGCCAGAACCAGCGCACCCGCGCCCTGGCCAAGTTCAGCACTGGCGGCGCGAAGGTGCTGGTGGCGACCGATGTCGCGGCCCGCGGCCTGGATGTCGATGGCATCACCCACGTCTTCAACTTCGACCTGCCCGTGGAGGCCGAGGCGTACGTTCACCGCATCGGTCGTACCGGGCGCGCGGGGGCGAGCGGGATCGCGCTCTCGTTCTGCGATGGCGAGGAGCGGCCGCTGCTCCGGGATATCCAGAAGCTCACCGGCAAGCAGATCCCCGTGATCCCGACGCCGGTGATCGAGCGTTCGGCCTCCGCCGATCTCCCGCACGAGGAGGAGCGTGCTCCGCGGGCCTACGGGCCGCGGCCGTCGCAAGCCCCGCGGTCGGGGCACGCGCCCCGTCCGTCGCACGCGCCGCGCTCGTCGGCCGCCTCGCACCACCCCCGACCGGCCCAGGGCGGTCGCCCGGGAACGGCAAGGCCCAAGACCGCGTGGCGGGGCGCGAAGAAGTCCGCCCGCCGCTGAAAGCGGGCAGAACCGAAACTCACTCGGCCGCTCCCTTTGGGGGGCGGCCGTTTTCGCGGGTTGAGGCGGACGCGGAGGCCGGGGGCGCAGCAATGTTGGGCCGCGGCGGGCGTTTCTCCGCATGACCATGGCCGCGTCGGGCTCTGGTACACTTCGGATCATGTTCCTATTGGGGGCCTCTATGGACCGTCCCTTGCGTCTGCTCGCTGCGCTGGCCCTGCTCGTTGCCGCCGCGGCCCGGGCGCAGGATCGGCCGCCGCCCGATGCCCCGCCGCCGGGCGCGCGGGCCCCGGGGCCGATGGGCCGTGATCGCGAGCTGGTCGAGCAGTTCGACCTCGACAAGAACAAGCGGCTTGATAAGGAGGAGCGGGCGGCGGCCCGCGCGTTCCTGAAGGAGAACCCCACGCCCCGCCCCGGCCCGCGCCGGCGCGGCAACGAAGAGGCGCAGAGCACCCGGCCCGGTCCGACACTCACGCCGGAGCGTGTCGATAAGTTTCCGACGGCGGACCTGTACGACACGTCGGTGCTGCGGACGATCTTCCTGGAGTTCGAGAACGCGGACTGGGAGGCGGAGCTCGCGGATTTCTACGGCACGGATGTGGAGGTTCCGGCGACGATGATCGTCGACGGCGGGCTGTACCCGGATGTGGGCGTGAGTTTCCGGGGGGCGTCCAGCTTCTTCATGGTGCCGCCGGGGAAGAAGCGGTCCTTCAACATCTCGATCGACGCGTTCGACAAGGACCAGCGCCTGCACGGGGTCCGCACGCTCAACCTGCTTAACGGCAACGGCGACGCGTCGTTCATGAGCTCGGTGCTCTTTGCGCACATCGCCCGCGATCACATCCCGGCGCCGGAAGCGAACTACGTCCGCGTCGTGGTGAACGGCGAATCCTGGGGGATCTACGTCAACGCGGAGCAGTTCAACTCGGACTTCGTGGCCAAGCACTACGGCACGCGCGAGGGCGCGCGCTGGAAGGTGAGCGGCAGCCCCAACGCGACCTCGGGCCTCGACTACATCGGCGATGATGTCGAGGCGTACAAGCGCAAGTACGACATGAAGTCGGGGACGAAGGAGGACTGGCGGGCGCTGATCGAGCTCTGCCGCACCCTCAGCACTGCGCCGATCGAGGATCTCGAGTCGAGCCTGCGCCCGATGCTGGACCTCGACGGCGTGCTCTGGTTTCTCGCGCTCGACATTGGGC
>JAEYVB010000069.1 GCA_023429345.1 Planctomycetota bacterium | reverse complement strand
GGGCTGGGCGCTGGTCATGTCCTTCTTGATCTCGACGAGCGCGGCGAGCTGGTCCTCGGTCTCTTCGTAGGGGAACTCGGCCTCGAACTCCTTCTGCCAGGCGGTGTCGCCGGGGTAACGGATGCCGGGCATGTGCTCCCGCGCTGCGCGCACGCGCAGCATCTCGGCCGCGAGGTCCTTGACGCTCTCCGCGACCCGCTCCTTCTGCCCCTTCCAGCGCTGCCCGCCGAGCGTCGAGAGCTGCGGTTTCCCCCGGAAGCCGCCGATGTACTTCTGCACCTGGTCGATGTTCATCGCGGGCACGTGCAGCTTGGCCTTGCCGGCGAACTCGAGCGTGAGGTACTCCTGCTGCTCGGCCTTGCTCTTGTCCTCCACGACATCCCGCAGGCCCCGGGGCAGCTTGGAGGCGTCGACGCCGCCGGCGATCTCGCGGTGCCGCGGCGGCTTCATCAGCTTTAACCCGAGAAACTGGGCGATCCCGTGCTCGGCGTGCACGACAAAGTCCCCGGGCTGGAAGTCGAGGAACGTATCGAGCGCCCGCCCCGAGCGCAGACGGACACTCCGCCGGCGCGTGTGGAAGCGGTGCAGCAGTTCGTGGTACGGCACGAAGCACCACGGCGCTTCCGGCCCTGGTCCGGCCCACACAAAGCCGCGGTGGAGGTACTGGACCTGGGATTCGACCCTGCCCGCGGCCTCGGGCGCGAACTCGGCGAGCAGCTCCTGGAAGCGCTGGAGCTCGCCGCCGGTCTGGCAGAAGACCGTGACCACGTGCTCCCGGGCGAGCTGTCCCAGCTCCTTCACCGCCTCGGCCGCATCCTGCGAGAACGAGAGGAGCGCCTCGACCGGCAGCTCCAGCCGCACATCGGCGCTGGCCGCGCCGGCCGAGAACTGGTTGATCTCCGCGAGGCCGGCGCAGCGCTCCTTGAGCAGCTTCAGCACGGCGGGCGGGCCGTAGATCCCACGCGGGTCGGTGATCCGCTCGTAGTACCCGCGCCCCTGCTCGGTGACCTCCAGCGTCTCGGCGATCAGCGCCAGGCTCTCGCGCGGGATGAGCTCCAGGAAGTTCACCGCGTGCTTGTCGAGGCGGCTCATCTCGACCGCCGCGGCCACCAGCTCCACACCCTCCAGGCTCCGCCCGGAGCCCATGGTCTCGGCGTCGATCTCGGTGATGCGTTCGATCTCGTCCCCGAAGAAATCGAGCCGCACGGGCGCGGAGGCCTGCACCGGGGCCGATCCGCCCGCCGGAGAGACCGTGCCGCCCGCCGGGAAGATGTCGAGGATGCCGCCGCGGAGGGCGAAATCGCCGGGCTCCTCGGCGGCATCCACACGCTTGTACCCGGCGCGGTCCAACCAGCGCACGAGCGCGGATAGGTCCTGTTCCCCGCCCTTGGCCAGCGCCAGGCTCAGTTCGGGGAGTTTGTCCGGAGCGGGCACCGCCTGCATGAGCGCCTGGATCGGGGCCACGATCACGGGGGCTGCGTTCGCCTGGCCCTTGCCCTCGAGCGCGAGGATGGCGCGCACCGCGGTGAGCCGCTCCGCGAAGAGCTCGCCGCTGGCCTGCGTCTCGCCGGGAAGAACTTCGAGCCCGGGCAGGCGGATGACGGTCCGGCCCGCGCTCAAGAGTTCATCCAGGGCTTCATCGGCATCGTCGAGGTGGGCGACGACGAGCACCACCGGCCGCGACGATTCCATCGCGACGGCCGCGGCCAAAATAGCGGTCGAGGACCCCGACGCCCCGGTGGTAACGATGTGCCGCCCCTCGCGCAGCGATCGCGCCAGTTCACTCACGACCGGAGAGGCGGCGATGGTCGAAATGAGGTCCATGGCGCTCCGAGCGCGCACGGGGGCACGGAGGGAACCTCGCGGATCCCGCCATGGCCATGCGCGCGTGGTTGAATAGTAGGTTCGGCCCGCCCCGGCCCCGAACGCGGAGTGCTACTGAACCCGGATGTGCGGGCGCAGCTTTTCGAGGGACTTGGGGCCGATGCCCTTCACATCGTCGAGCTGCTCGATGGTGCGGAAGCCGCCCACCCTGCTCCGGTACTCGACGATCCGCCCCGCCAGCACGGGGCCGACGCCGGGAAGGAGTTCGAGTTCGGCCGCGGACGCCGTGTTGATGTTGATTGTGCGGGTCAGCGGCGCCGCGGGCAGGGGAGCGGGGGCAGGTACCGGCGTGCTCGCGGGCGCTGCCTCCGGCAACCGCTCAGGCTCCAAGGGGACCATCGATGCGGCGTGCTGGTGCGGGGCCGGCTCGGGGGCCGGCAGCACACCCGCGGGCCGGCTCATCGGCGCGCTGGAGATCGGCGTTGGCGGGGGCGCGATGGGCGGCGGCGACGCCGGCGCACGAACGATCACCGCCGGCGCGCTCGGGCTGATGAACGACCACACCACGCCCGCGCCGGAGAGCGTTCCGAGCACGAAGACCGCGGCCCATTTCGCCGCGCCGGTTGTCCAGTCCTGCGACATCGGGGCGGGCAGTCTAACAATCCGGGGCGCGGCCGTCAGCGGGCGCCGGGCGTCACCAGGCCGGTCGAGCCGAAGCCGCGCTCGCCGCGGACGGTCTCGTCGAGCGCTTGGACCTCGACGACTCTCGCCCGGGCCACGGGCGCGACGACCATCTGCGCGATCCGCATGCCGTGGGTGATGGTGTGCGGCTCGCGCCCGAGATTGATGAGCGGCACCATGACCTCCCCGCGGTAATCGGCGTCGATGGTCCCGGGAGCGTTGGGGAGCGTGATGCCGAACTTGCTTGCAAGCCCCGACCGGGGACGGACTTGCGCCTCGAAGCCGGGCGGGATCGCCATGGCGAATCCCGTCTTCACGATGGCGATGCGACCGGGTTCGATCACGAGCCCCGGATCCAATTCCGGCAGACAGGCGGCGATATCCAGCCCCGCGGCCAGGTCCGACTGGTATTGGGGCGGGATGGCGCGGGGGTCAAGCCTCAGGAACTTCAGGGTCGGGTTCATGAGCCGCGAGGATAGCTTGGCGGATCGGGGGGCGGGTTGTTACTGCCAGGGATCAGGTACCTCCCTGCCCGGACGAGGGCGGAACTTTCGGCTGGGGAAGTGACTTCACGAATCCTGCCCTGATCTCTCGGCGTATCGTCTGAACGCCCCCGGATCCGGGGTTTTCTCCATTCCTGCGTACCCACAACCGTTTCGAAGGAGACTGGCATGAATCGCATCTGGACCGGCGGTCTGGCCGCGGCGGCTGGCGCGGCGTTGTCGGCGGGCGTTCTGGCCGCTGGCCCGGACGTCACGCTCCTCGATATCCAGACGATGGCGGTCTACGGCCCGCTGAACGGCAAGGTGGCGTACTCCATCGGGAGCCACACCTGCAACATCGGCAACCAGAATCTCACGTGGGCCTTCGGGGGCACGCCGGGGCTGGGCATGAACGCCTACCGGCTGCACGAGGGCCGCCTCATGCAGATCGGCCTGAGCAACGCCAAGACCGCCTGCTGCGCCGCCGCGAGCAGCGGCGGGTGCGGGACCTGCAACGGAACGGGGGGCAACCTGCTGGGCGTCGGTTGCCTGGACGTGTACTGGGCGGAGTACAACGCAGGCCAGACGCGCCTTGCGCCGCGGTCCTCGATCAACCCGTACTCCGGGCAGTTCAGCGGCTACACGGCCAACACGGGCGATGCCCTGTACCGCCGCTGCCAGGTGAACACGTCCGACGTCACGCTGGCGAACTACCCCGGCGCCCTCTGGTTCATGGAGGGGGTGTATGTCGGGACCGACGACGCCGCGGCCGGGAACGGCCTGAACAATGCTTCGTACAAGCGCATGACGCTCGCCCCCAACTACAGCATGAGCCCGACGGGATCGACCTCCATGGGCATCCCGGCGATCCGCGCCTGGCGTGATCACGGCCTGGGCGTCAACGCGCCGGACCTCTCGGTGAATGTCGATCCCGTCGATGTCCCTGGCGAGGGCCGCTACTTCGTGGCCAACAAAGTGCGCGACCTGGGCAACGGCACGTGGCGGTACGACTATGCGGTCTTCAACCTCAACAGCCACCGCTCGGGGTCCTCGTTCCACATCCCCGTGCCCGCGGGCGTGACCGTCACGAATATCGGGTTCCACTCCCCCGACTATCACTCCGGCGAGCCGTACAACAATGAGGATTGGGTGAACACCTGCGGCGGGAGCGGCGAGATCTGCTGGCAGACGCCGCAGACCTACGCCCAGAACGTGAACACCAACGCCCTCCGCTGGGGCACGATGTACAACTTCTGGTTCGACGCCAGCACGCCGCCGACCACGGGGACAGGCAGCCTGGGCCTCTTCCGCCCGGGCACGCCCGAGAGCATCACGTTCGGCGTGCAGGTCCCGACGGGCGCGAGCTGCTACGCCAACTGCGATGGCTCGACGCAGACGCCGATCCTGAACGTGGCCGATTTCTCCTGCTTCCTGAACCAGTTCGCCTCCGGGGCGAGCTACGCGAACTGCGACGGCTCGACGGAGGTCCCGGTCCTGAACGTCGCGGACTTCACGTGCTTCCTCCAGTCCTTCGCGTCCGGATGCCCGTAAGAAC
>JAEYVB010000029.1 GCA_023429345.1 Planctomycetota bacterium | reverse complement strand
AGCGCCCTCCGTGGAACCGTCGGCTCCGAATCCACGCTCACCCGCGACACCGCCGTGCTCGTCGCCGGCTACGGCCTCATCGTCGGCCTCCCCGGCACCGGCGGCGGCGACCTCGATGAACGCATCGCCGCCACCATGGAGCGGCAGCTCGGGTTGATGGGCGTCGGCCGCGGCTCGGCCGAGCTCCAGGGCTCCGCCTTCGAGGGCATGACGCCCAAGCAGATCCTCCGCAGCAAGGATGTCGCCGTCGTCGTCGTCTATTCCGCCGTCGTCCCTGGCGCCCCCGAGGGCACCGCGTTCGACGTCTTCGTCCGCGCCGTCAATCCCTCGCCGGATATCTCCCTCGAGGGCGGCCTCCTCTGGACCACCGAGCTCCAGATCGGCCCGCCCCAGCCCGTCACCGGCTACAACAAGAAGGCCATCGCCAAGGCCTACGGCCCCATCTTCATCAACCCCTTCGCCGACCAGGCCAGCCAGCAGGGCTACGGCCGCAACGTCGGGCGCATCCTCGGCGGCGGCACCGTCACCAGCCCACTCCCCCTCCAGCTCGTCCTCGACAACGAGTCCCACGCCCGCGCCCGCGCCATCACCTACGCCATCAACCAGCGGTTCCCCAAGAACCCCGGCGATGAGGTCACCGCCCGCGGCCGCACCGACCGCATCGTCGAGATCTCCGTCCCCTCCGACTACCGCGATCGCTCCAGCGAGTTCCTGAATCTCCTCATGCACGTGCAGACCTACACGAGCGTCCCGCAGGAGTTCGCCAACCGCTACGTGCAGACGCTCAAGAACGAGCCCTACCTCTCCGACGACATGCGCTGGTGCCTCCAGGCCCTCCCGCAGAAGTCCTCCCTGCCCTTCCTCCGCGAGCTCTACGACCACCCGGAGCAGCGCATCCGCATCGCGGCCCTCCGCGCCGGCGCCGGCCAGGCCGACGCCCTCACCGCCCCGCACCTGAAACAGCTCGCCCGCGAGGGCACGCTCGACGAGCGCATCGAGGCCGTGGAGATGCTCGCCCGCCTCGCCGCCGGCCCAACCGTCGACATGGCCATCCAGGAGCAGCTCGAGAGCCCCGAGCTCACCCTCCGCGTCGCCGCCTACGAGGCCCTCGCCAGCCGCGCCGAGCAGGTCCAGCGCCGCCGCTTCGACGCGTACCGCGCCTCGCTCCCCGCCACGGCCAAGGTCGCGATGGAGCAGCAGTCGAGCACCGCCCGCGCCCAGCTCGAGATCCCCGGCGACACCATCCAGGGCGTCCGGCGCGTCGTCGTCGAGGGCAAGTTCCTCCTCGATATGGTGCCCAAGGGCCGCCCCATGGTCTATGTCACCCAGACCGGCCGCCCGCGCATCGTCCTCTTCGGCGAGAGACTCGAGGTCCGCCGCCCCATCCTCGTCTCCGTCTGGGGCGACCGGCTCCTCCTCGCCGCCGACACCGCCAGCGACGACCTCCGCATCCTCTACCGGACCCCCGACCGCCGCACCATCGAGGGCGAGCTGATCCCCGGCCGCGGCGTCACCGGCAAGGCACCCCACTCCCTCCCCGAACTCATCGAGTTCCTCGCCCACACGCCGCGCCCGGAAGACCCGCGCCCCGGCCTGGGCATGACCTACTCCGAGGTCGTCGGCGCCCTGGCCGCCTTCCACCGCGCCGGCGCCATCGAGGCAGAGTTCGCCGTCGAGAGCGATGTCCTCCAGGCCCGCCTCCTCGAGGCCACGCAGCGTCCCGACTCCGAGGATCGTCCCGAGACGAACCTGGAAGCCGAGACCCGCGAGAAGGTCAAGGTCTTCGACCCCGCGCCGAACGCCGCGCCCGCCGCAAAAGCGCCGGCCGAGCCCGGAACGAAGGTGGTGCCCCTGCCGCCGCCCGTCGAGAAGAAAAAGAAGTAGCCCTACTTCTCGAGCGCCGCATCCAGCTCCATCGGGACGCTGCTGAGCGCCTGCGACACCGGGCACCCCTTCTTCGCGCCCTCCGCGTGCTCGCGGAACGTCGCCTCATCGATCCCCGGCACCCGCGCCCGCGTGCGGAGCTGGATCTTTGTGATCTTGAACCCCTCCCCCACCTTGTCGAGCGTCACCTCCGCGCTCGTCGCGATGCGCTCGGCCTTGAACCCCGCCTTCCCCAGCCCCGCCGAGAGCGCCATCGAGAAGCACCCCGCGTGCGCTGCCCCGATCAGCTCCTCGGGGTTGCTCCCCGATGCGTTCTCCATCCGGCTCCCGAACGAGTAGCCGAAGCTCGACCCCCCCGCCTTCATCGTCCCCTTGCCGTGCAGCAGATCGCCCTCCCACACGCCCTCGGCCTTGCGAACCGCCATCGTCCTGCTCCTCCGGGCCTCAGCCCTCTAGCGAACGTTGTCGCCCTCGCGGATCGGGTCGTCACCCTGACGCCCCCGCTCGGGCCCGTACTCCTCCAAGGTTACGTTCACCGCCGGGAAAGGCGAGCCCGCCGGCGGTGAGAGCTGGTGCCGGCCCGCCGAGCCCTCGGGCCCGTCCGCCTCATGCGGATGGAGGTCCAGGTTGGCCCTCGTGGTCTCATCGGCCGATTGCCCGACGGGTCGGCGCGGTACATTGGGCTGCGACATCATGCATCAACGTTACCAGGCAGCGCCAGCCGAGCCGTTCGAGATTCCGGCTTCTCACAGCGGAAGTACGGCCGACCCCGTTCCGCCGCTCGACCGCACCGAACGGGCTCGAATCCGCGCTGTCCGCTGGTCCATCTTCAGCCTGATCGCCGGCATCGGCATGGTGGTGGCGGGCTATCCGAGCCTGTGCTCGCTCATGGTCGGGATGATCTCCCTGATCGCCGTGACCAACCTTCAGGGCTGGGAGCGGGGCCGGAAGCGGGTGTTCGCGTGCATCCTCGCGGTCACCCTATTCATGTTCTGGCTGATTTTCACGCTCATCTCCCTCGTGGGAGTTGCCCCCCTCGCCACCAAGCCCGGGGCACAGGTCGTCCACGGCATCGACCTCTCGCTCGGGACCACGGCCGCGGCCATGGCCCTGGCAACCTCGGCCCGCATCGTCTGGCGTTCGCCGCGTCCGGCCCGCCGCCCGCGACCCTAACCTAATGCATGTCCACCGCGGCCTCCACCGGCTCCACCTCGGCGACCCACACACCCGCACCGCTCAGTTTCGGCACCGCCTGGGAGTACGCCCCGGCGCCCGAGTCGGTGAAAGTCGCCATCGCGGATCGATACGGGCACTTCATCAGCGGCGAGTTCGTAAAGCCGCGGGGCAGGGGCGCGTATTTCGCCACGATCAATCCTGCGAACGAGAAGCAGCTCGCCGAAGTGGCCCAGGGGAGCGAGGCGGATGTCGATGCGGCGGTGAAGGCGGCCGCAGCGGCCCAGCCGAAATGGGCGAAACTCCGCCCCGCCGAGCGCGCCAAGTAC
>JAEYVB010000014.1 GCA_023429345.1 Planctomycetota bacterium | reverse complement strand
CCACAGCGTGCACCCGGTGGCCTTCAGGGCCCCCCACCGCTCCTCCCGCGAGAGGTTGCCGGCGTGCCAGTGGACATTGGTGGCCTTGTTGACGGGCTGGGAGGGGGTCTGGGAGGGGGTGGCGGTGGTCATAAGCGCTCTCTCCGGTAGGGTTCGCGAAAGGGGACGCGATGGTAGGGCGCAAGCCTTTCGACCGAGAGCGGTCGAGGGACGGCCGAGCGCTTCAAGGGCAGCCGGCGGCGAAGAGCCGCAGGAAGCACGTAAAATCGGCGGTGTTCAATACCGGAGCGGCAGCGCTTCTGTCGCAGTTGGCACGCGGGTCGCCTGCGGTGAAGCGCTCGAGGAAGCAGGTTAGGTCGGCGGGCGTCAGCGAGGCTGAGCAGTCGCAATCGGCGGTGCAGGAGGGCGCGGCCGGCCCGTAGCTCGAAAGGCCGGCCAGGTAGCCGCCGGCTCCCCCGGCCGGTGTGACGATGTCCAAGTAGAGGTGCTCACGTCCCGAACCAAGGATGTTCCCCCATGCCGGCAGGAACTCCTCCCAATCCGATCCCCCTTCGAATCGCGCGTAGCCCCGGCGAATCAAGGGATCGTAAAAGGTCGCGGCCGCGTACAGCGTGCCGCCCACCGCGCGGGGGGTCCAGAACTGAGCAGGGAATCCCTCGACGGTCGCTGGCAGGGCGCTCCACAACTGCCCGCCCCACGAGGCGATCCCATCGGCGGGGATGCCAGCAATCTCGGAAAACTGGCCCGTGACGACGAATCCGCTCCCGTACTCGGCGATAGCAGAAATGCGTTCATTGGCGGTCGCGAGCACCTCCCAAACGGATCCACTCCACCGCCAGACCCGGCCCTGCCCGAGCACTTCGCCCACCAGCACTGCCTCGCCGTTGACAATGGCACCGGCGAAGATCCGTCCGCTCAGACCCGGCATGGGCGCCCATTCGCCGCCAGTGAGTTGGTGTGCATCGGGTGTGGGGTAGCCATCCCGGCGCAAGGCGATAGGACCATGCGCGTGAGGGAGCAGGATGTCCGCCGCGGGCGGCTGCGGCTCGAAGAGCAACCATTCTGTACCGCCCCAGGAGGCGAGCCTCGCGGGCTGGCCGCCAACCTGGAACTGGCCTCCGGCGAGGATGCCCCCGTGGTACTCGATCGCGTCCTGAACGAAGCCAAAGTGCGGATACTGATTGCTGAGACCGGGCATGGCGTCCCAGTCAGCCCCGTTCCATCGGGTGATCCCATCGCCCACGCCGCTGTCGCCTGAGGCGCGGATCCGCCCGAATGCGAAGAGCGCACCCTGTAGTTCTTTAGCGCCGAGCAGCTGATGCCCTCCGGCGGCGATGAAGCCCTCGAAGGGGTTGAGCCACGCTACCCCCGTCCAGCGGGCCAATCCGGGGCTGACGCGCTCCCCGGCCATGCCAAAGTCGCCGCCCACCACCAGTTCGCCCCGGTGTTCGAGCAGCGTGTAACCGGCGGTCTGCATGGACACGATCAACCCCGAAGGCCCCCAGACACCGCCATCAACGGGCTGCCAGCCCAGCGGGGTCCGGCGGGCGATGTTGGTCGTATTGCCGACCGAGAACCTTCCGGCAAGGTGCACCTGCCCGTTCAAGGTCGCCACGGCGTGCCCGCCCACGAGCGTGCCGCTGCCCGGTATTGCGAAAAGTCCGACTCCGAGGGCGTGCCAATCAGTGCCGTCCCAGCTCTGGACGTAATGCGCGGGATTTTGACTCACGACGGCGGCGTACAGCAGACCGCCGGATTCGTGCAGGTCTCGTACCGACCCATCGATAGTTCCGAGTGGTGTCCAGACATTGTTCAACAGGATCGAAACGCCGTCGAACCCGCCAGCGACCACAGCGCCGCCGAATGTACCTAGGGCGGAGAGAGAGTCCGGAAGGATTCCCACACCCGTCGTTTCCCAGATATCTCCGTCCCATCGGTGGACAGCGCTGTTCGAAGCGAGGTAGAGATACCCGCCGATGCCCGCGATGTTCCGAACGGGCCACGCGCCGGGCGGGAGCGGGTGCTCGATCCATCGGTCCTCGTCCCAGCGAAGGATTCCTTCGTGCTTCGCCACAAACAGGTGCTCGTTCAGCGTCGCAAGGTCGAACGCGTACGAGCTGTTCTGCGGCATGTCCATCGGAGTCCATTCGGCGCCGTCCCAGGCAGCGACCTGCAACGCCGGGCGTCCATCCACGGCCGCGAACTTTCCGCAGACCACGAGCCGCGCGGGTGCCGGCCCCGGTCCATCGGGATCCCACGTTTCGGCCTTGAGAACCGGCCCTTGAATGCCGTTCCGCCAGGAGGTATCAACCAGGTCCGTGGGACACAGCGTCTGAGCCGCCGCGCATTGCGCAAGCGCGATCGCCAGAACCCCCGAAATCACCAGGTTTTTCATGGCCATCTCCGCTGCCAGCAGAACGCCGGCTGAAGGGTTCTAGAACTCCGCTGCTCCACCGGTTGCGGTCGGGCATGAAAAAGCCCCGTCAGGGCGGGGCGCGGGTCCGGCAGTGGTTGGTGCGGGCAGGCCGGTAGTCTCAGCCGTCGAGGTCCTCGGCCAGGGCGGCGAGGGCCTCGTCGAGTTTGTCGTCGGTCTCGTAGGTGCCGTCGGCGATCTGGCGGCGGACCTGGTCCACGAGTTCCTGGCGGATTTCGGGCATGGCGGCCAGCCTGGATAAGAGTCGGGCTCGTTCGGAGATATCAACACGGTCGGACGGGCGGCCGGCGAGCCGCGGCCCGGGCACGGGGGCCGGCTCGGCGAGGCCGATCGGCCGGGATACGGGCGTGATCGGCTCCGGTCGTTCGTACGGGGCGCCGTTCACGGGAGCGATGTCGGACATTCAGGAGGCCTCCACCAATGGCGAACACAACAACTGGCGACTGCACCCTCCGCCTCATCTACCGGTGGGGTTCACCGGCGGGATTTGGCCTCTCTTCTGGCCCCCTGTGTATCGTCGGGGGTCAGAAGGACCCTTGAAGTTTTACCGCCCACCGTTTTGCACGCTAACCGCCTATACGGCAAGAGTTTACGACGAATAACCCTAACACGGACGCGGCAAGAATTCTCACCTGATCTTGGGCTCAGAACCTGTTAGGATCCGGCGGGCCACGACGCCCGGAAAGACCACCATGCACACCTCTACTCCACCCTCCGCACCCCGCGCCCGGCGGTTGCTGGCCGCGGCCCTGGTGCTGGTCGCCGCGACGCCAATCCTGGCGCAGGACACCTTCAAGCCGAGCCGCAAGTCCACACCCAGGGAGCAGACCCGGCCGGGCAAGCGCGACGGCGGGCGCCTGGAAAGTGAGGGGCGAGAGATCTTCGGCGGCGGCGGCAAGGAGAGGGCGGACGCCGCGGCCCCGACGTGGTCGATCGTGCTGATGTCGTTCCGCGAGGGGGAACACGATGTCGAGGCGCAGCGCGGGCTGGAGCGCGTGCGGAACCTTGCGGGGCTGAAAGAGGCCTACCTCGAGGAGCGCGGACCCGCGACGGTGATCGCCTATGGCCGCTATCCGACGCAGCAGGCCGGGCAGAAGGATCTGGAGCGGATCCGCACCCTCAGCGTGTCCGAGGCGGGCATCACCGCCAAGCCCTTCGCCGCGGCCATGCTCGCGCCGCCGGCGGACATCAAGGGGACGATCCCGGAGTACGACCTGCGCAACGTGTGGAAGGAGAAGCCCTGGGCGGCGTACTCGCTGCAGGTCGGGGCCTACGGGCGGATGGAGGGGGTCGCCACCGCCAAGGAGCTCCAGGAGTTCCGGGAGACGGCGGAGGCCGCGGCCGTGCAGCTGCGCCGCGAGGGGGAAGAGGCGTACTACTTTCACGGGCCCAACCTGAGCATGGTGCTGGTCGGGACGTTCTCGCTGGACGACTTCGACAGCCAGACCGGGTTCACCGCGCCGGCGATCGTCGCGGCGCGGAAGCGGTACCCGTACAACCTGTTCAACGGACAAGGCGTGCGGAACACCGTAAAGCTGACCGATCCCAAGACAGGGAAGGTGATCCGGCAGCAGCAGATGCAGCCGAGCCGGCTGATCAACATCCCGAAGGAGTGATTCGATTCCTGGATCGGTCGTGAGCCAGCTTGATTCGCTCGGACTTGTTCTGTCGCGCTGGGCGTGACCCGAGTTACCTCACCACGCCGTCGCGCTGGGCCAGGCGCTTGGCCAGCGATGCGCCGGAGTTGAGCGCGCCCTCCATGTACCCGACGAACTGGTACGACGTGTGCTCGCCGCAGAAGTGGAGGCGGTCCAGGCCCTTGCGCAGCAGCGGGCCGACCGTCGTGACCTGCCCGGGGGCGGGGAAGGAGTAGCCGGTCATCGTGAGTGGGTCACCGGGCCAATCCATGTAGCGGGTCTTGGCGAGGTTATCCCGGAACCCGGGGTAGATGGCCTCGAACGCCTCGGCGTACGCCTTCTCCCGCTCTTCCGGGGCTCGGGCCCGGATGCGCTCAGCGCCGGGGCCGCCGGAGAAGGCGACAAGGCAAGCGCCGTCGCCCTCCTGCGCATCGGTCCCCTCCCACGTCCAGGCGATATCGCCGTTGGTGAGGGAGTCGGGCGCGAGGCCGGCATCCTTCCAGTACGGCCCCTTCACGGCCGCGAGGTACTTGACGTTCGTCCCCATCTGCGGGTTGAAGGCCGACGGGATCCCGGGGCGGAACTGGATCTTGCCCCAGACGGTCGGCGGGACGGCGAGGACAACATCGTCGCACTCGATGGTGCGTCCATCGCGGCAGGTGACCACCATGGCGCCGCCCTTCTGCTCGACGCTCGTGACGGGGAGCTTGAGCACCACGCGGTCCGGACCGATCGATTCGGCGAGGTGCTTCGCGAGCTGCTGGTTCCCGCCCTTGCAGCGGTAGATCTCCGATTCCGTCCAGTAGGCCTCGACGCCGCCGCCCTTCACCTGCGTGAGGTTGCCCAGGTAGCTCTGCCGCACCGTCGACTGGCCGTTGTCGCCGGCGAGCTGGGCGGTGATGCCGGCCTTGCAGAGGTCGGAGGCCTCGAGCGCTTCGATCCATTCCTTCAGAGTGCGGCGATCGAGGGCCTCGGCGTTGTCGCTCTTCCAGGGCTCTTCGGCGTTGATGGGGCGGGCATCCTCGTTCATTCCCGCGAGGGCGGCGTCCATTTCCTCGTAAAGCTTCTCCGACTCTTCTCCGGTGAGCATCTTGCCGTCGAGGAGGATGGGGTAATCGGCATCCCACTCGCTCACGTCGAGCCACTCAAGATTGAAGCGGTCCTTGTAGCCGACCCAGGTCGGGTGGTTGGAGCCGATGAGCTCGCCGCCGCCCTCGACGTTCTTGCCCGGCACCATGTCGTCGAACGAGAGCACCCGTCCGCCGACGCGCCCGCGTGCCTCGATGACGGTGACGTCGTAACCGGCGGCCTTGAGCTCGAAGGCGCAGGCGAGACCGGAGAACCCGCCGCCGATGACGACAACCCGCTTGGCGGAGAAGCGGCCCAGCCGCGAGAGGCCGTGCGCTGTGCCGGAGCTGATCAGCAGGCCGGAGGCCGCGGCGAGCGAGGCCTTCAGGAACAGGCGGCGCTGCTCGGGGTCGGTGGGCGGGCCGTAGCGGTGGGCGAGGCGGGCGTACAGGGAGCGAGGCATATTCGTCTCCGGCTTAACCCTGCCCGAGGGGGCGGGGGTGGTGCGAAGGCGGGGCGTCGCCGGCGGGCGACGCCCCGCGGGATTGCTGGACCGGGCGGCACCGGCCGCCCAAGGCGGCGGTCGGTGCGGGATCAGAAGTCGGACATCACTCGTCGTTCGTCGGGCCGACGCAGAGGAGCCAGAGCTTGGCGAAGTTGACCACCTGCTGCTTGGTGAGCTTGTTGGCGTTCAGCGCGTACGTGACCTTGCTGGCGGTCGGGAGGTCGTTCTCGCCCATGGTGTCAACGTAGGTGATGCGCCCGGTGAGGCAGGGAATCGAATCATCCACGGCGAAGAACGCGTCCTCGTCGCTCATCTTCTCGAAGGCCTCGGACTCGGACGAGCTCTTGGCGAACTTCTCCTCGTTAAAGCGGAGGTTGAACTCGTAGTAGCCCTTGCCGTTGGTCTCGCGGTCCGGGTCCTCGACCCACTTGATCGAGCCGGTCACGATGTCCTCGTAGTCCCTGCCGTCGACCGAATAGGCGAAGCGGATGCCGTCCGTGAACCAGTTGCCCGTCTCGTAGTCGTAATCCAGCCGGCCGGTGACGGAGCAGGCCGGATAGCTCTCGGCCGGCCCCTTGGCCAGCTTGATGTTCTCGAAGCGCATCGGGTCGGACTTCTTCACGACCATCTGCACCGTCTTGTTCCCCACGACGCGCTTGAAGGTGTACTGCGCGAGGTTGTCCTTCTTCTCGGCCTTGCCGACGAGGCGGCCGGCGAAGTAGTCCTGGAAGCTCGGCGCGCGGCCGACCGCATCCACGGCGATGCGGAGCGGGCTCTCCTTGGCGCGGCCGCCCGCGAGGTCGAAGGCGCCGGTGGCGGTATCGATCGGGACGGTGCCGACCCATTTACCGACGACGCGCTTCTGCTTGAGGTCGCGGGGGTTCAGGACCGCGAGGTCGATCGAGTAGCTCAGCAGGGCGTCCTGCTTGCGCCGGGCGAGCGTCTTCGTGAACAGGTTCGGCTGGCGGGAGATCGAGCCGCTGTACTCGGTGGTCGTCGCGACGCTCAGCGTGAACTTGTACTCGTCCTTTGCGCCGACGGCCGCGGAGCCCGGCTTCAGGTCGCCCGAGGTGTCGAGGTTCGTGCGGGTGCCGAAATCGATGTCCATGGTCCCGGCGATCACGTTGTCCTGCGTGATCTCTTCGGGTCCGGACTGCGCGGCCGCGGACGGCTGGGCCGGCGGCTGTGCCAGGGTGCTGGGTGCGAGGGCCCCCGCGGCGAGGCAGAGGGCGACCAGGGACGATGCAGCGATCCGCTTCATATTCGAGTCCTCCCAAGCGCGCACGGAGGTGCGTGCGGCGGAGAGCATACGGGGCCTCCGCCCCAGGTGCGCGCGGGGGGGTAGTTCGGTGGAGCGGGTGGGGAGTTTCAGGTCCCCGGGCGGGGGCTACTCCGGACGCATCATCGGGAACAGCATGACGTCGCGGATGGTCCTCTGGTTGGTGAGGAGCATGGCGAGGCGGTCGATCCCCAGCCC
>JAEYVB010000448.1 GCA_023429345.1 Planctomycetota bacterium | reverse complement strand
GTGCGAGCCTGCGCGACACGACGCCGTGCCGCGGCGCCAAAAGCACGGTGACGGCGAGCAGGAACCCGCCCGCCACGGTCATCGTGCCCGCCGCGCTGAGCGTCATCGGGATCGCTCCCGACGCCGGATCGCTTTTGACGAGGCCGAGCGGGCCGGGCAGGAAAACGGCCGCGGCGTAGCCGCCGATGCCGATCAGCAGCGAGGCCGCGACGCTCAGCCAGATTTGCATGCTCAGCCTATCGGTCAGCATCCTCGCGATGGCGGGGGGGCAGACCAGCATGGCCACGACAAGGATCGAGCCCACGGCCTCGAAGGAGGCGACCACGGCCGCGGCGACCATAACCATGAAGGCGCCGTTGACCAGCCGGGGCCTGCGGCCGATGGCCTGGGCGAGCGCCGGGTCGAAGCAGGCGAGGCGGAGTTCCTTGAAGAACACCGCGATGAGCAGCGCTGCGAGCGAGGTGATGCCCAGGAGCGTCCAGAGCTCGCGCGGCAGGTCGGAGAGGGTCGCCAAGCTCCAATCGGACCACGCGCGGGGAGGGAACCAGAGGACGCTTTCGAGCTGACCGTTCAGGACGCAATCGGGATCGAGATCAATCCCTTCGGCCGCGGCCTGCTCGATGAGCACGATTCCCGCAGCGAAGAGGATGCTGAAGACGACACCCATCGCAGCGCCGCTCTCCAGCCTGGCCAGCCTGCGCAGGGTCTCGACGAGGAGCACGGTGGCGAGCCCCGCGGCCGCAGCGCCGACGAACATCGGCACGGTCTCGCGCGAGCCGGCGATCAGGAACCCCGCGACGAGCCCCGGGAGCACGCTGTGCGAGATCGCATCGCCCATGAGACTCATGCGGCGGAGGAGCAGGAAGTTTCCCAGCAGCCCGCAGACGAGCACGGCGAGCGTGCCGGTGATGATCGCCGGGAGGTCGAAGGAGACGAGTTCGTAAAGGGTCTGATTCACGGGGCGGCCCCCCCGAGCGGGTGCACGCTGGAGGGCACCGCCGGGAGCTCGCCGCGGAGGACCAGTGCGGCCTCGAGTTCGGCGACGAGCTCGGGGCCGAGCGAGTGCTCGACGAGGTCGGCGGTGCGGTCGACGTGGGAAGCGGCCATGTCCGCGCGCTGCACGAGGAACTCCTCCCACAGGCGGTGGTTCCTTGTTATGCGGACGGCCTCGGCGAGCCCGCGCCGGGTGAGCTCCGGCCTACCTTCGGCACGCCGCACAAAGCCGCGGGCGATGAGCGCGCCGGTCAGCAGCGACGATGCCGCGGCCGACCAGCCCCGGTTCCGGCGGATTTCGCTGACGTCGAGTGCGTTCCCGGAGCCGCGGGCCTCCAGTTGTTCGTAGGAGGCTCGCAGGAAGTGATCCTGTGCGATGCGGTAACGGAGGCGGAGGCGGCGCAGCCCACTCGCGAGGACCCCGCGCGACGGCGCGACGAGCATGCTCAGGAAGAAGAGGGCCCCGGACGTCAGCACGATCACCGCGCCGGCCGGCATCCGCGGCAGGAGCGCGGAGGCGGTGCTGCCTAGGTACCCGCTCGCAGCGCCGATGAGGCCGGAGAGCGCGACCATCCACCCGAAACGCTCGGTCCAGAATCGGGCGGCCGCGGGGGGGATGATGAGCATGGCGACGATCAGCAGGAGGCCGACCGCCTGGAGGCCGACGACCGTGATGAGCACGACCAGGCCCATCATGACGAGGTCGATCAGGCCGACGTGAAGGCCGGCCGCGGCCGCGAAGCGGTCGTCGAAGCAGACGAGTCGGAGTTCCTTGAAGAGCCCGAGGGCGATGAGCACCGCGAGCACGGCGGCCCCGCCCATGACGATCGCATCCCCGCGCTGCATGGCGGCGGTCTGGCCGTAGATGAAGTGCATGAGCCCGCCCTGCGTTCCCGTGGCGAGGTTCTGGATGTAGCTCAGCAGCACAATCCCGACGCCGAAGAAGACGCTGAGGGTCGCCGCCATGGCCGCATCTTCGCGGAGGCGCGTCGAGCGGACGATCCCCTGAACAGTCAACACTCCGAGGATGCCCGTCGCGGCCGCGCCGAGCAGGAGCACCGGGAGACTCCGCCCGGCGCCGCCGAGAGCGTTGGCGATCAGAAACGCCAGCGCGATGCCGGGGAGCGTGCAGTGGGCGAGCGTGTCGCCCATCATCGCCCGCTTGCGAAGGAGCGAGAACGTCCCGACGGTGCCGGCCGCGGCGCCCAGCAGCGTGGCCGCGATCACCACCATGGCGGTGTTGTGACGCTCGAGGAGGAGCGTGGAGACGAGGTCCCGCCAGAACACGGCCGGGGGGAGCGGTGGGCGCGATGCCATCAGCGCCTCCCGGTCCGCGCAACGGCCGCGGCGGCATCCTCGAGGAGCGTGAGGCGTCCGCCGTAGGTCCGGTGGAGGTTCTCGCGGGTGAACGTGGAGGCGACAGGACCCGCCGCGACGATGCGCGTATTGAGCAGGAGGACGTGGTCGAAGTATTCCGGCACTGTCTGGAGGTCGTGGTGGACGCAGATGACGGTGCGGCCGGCGGCCTTGAGCTCGCGGAGCACGCCGATGATCGCCCGTTCGGTCGTGGCGTCCACGCCGGCGAAGGGCTCATCCATGAAGTAGAGCCGGGACTCCTGGGCGAGGGCGCGGGCGAGGAAGATGCGCTGCTGCTGGCCCCCCGAGAGGTGGCTGATCTGCCGGTGGGCGTAGTCCTGCATGCCGACCTGCGCGAGCGCTCCGAGGGCCGCCCGCTTGTGCGCCCGCGGGACGGGCCGGCCCCAGCCGATCCGGGCGTAGCGTCCCATCGCGACCACGTCGAGCGCGGACACGGGGAAGTCCCAGTCCACGCTCTCGCGCTGGGGCACGTAGCCGACATCGCGGCGGGCCTGGGGGTAGCTTTGGCCCCAGAACTCCACGCGTCCGGAGGCCTTGGGGACAAGATTCAGGCAGGCCTTGATGAGCGTGGTCTTGCCGCTGCCGTTGGGTCCCACGATGGCGATGAGCGAGGGGGCGGTGGGGGCATCGTACTCGATGTCCCAGAGCACGGGGCGGCGGTGGTACGCGACCGTCACCGAGTGCACCGAGAGCGGGCTCTCGGGGTTGTGCTCGGGGTGCGCGGCCAGCGATTCCGGCGCGGGGCGGGAGAGCGGCGTCATCGGGCGCCCTTCTCGCTCGGAGAGTCCCGGAAGCCGCCGGCGGGAGCGATCCCGCCGAGCGCCCGGGCGACCGTGGTCACGTTGTGATCGATCATGCCGATGTAGGTGCCCTCGTACGTGCCCGGCGGGCCCATCGCGTCGGAGTAGAGCGAGCCGCCGATCGTGACCGTGTGCCCGCGGGCGGCGGCCCCGGCGATCAGGGCGTTGATGTTCCGCTCCGAAACGGTGGTTTCGACGAACACCGCGGGGATCCTGCGTGAGACCAGCATCTCGACGAGCCGCTCGATATCCCGGACGCCCGCCTCCGACTCGGTGCTGATGCCCTGGATGCCCACGACCTCGTACCCGTACCGGCGGCCGAAGTAGTTGAACGCGTCGTGGGCCGTGACGAGGGCCCGGGAAGATGCGGGGACTGAGCCGAGGGTGGCCGCGGCGTACTCCTGGAGCGACCGGAGTCGGGCGAGGTAGGCCTCGGCGTTGTCGCGGTAGGTCGTCTCCCCATCGGGATCGGCGGCGATCAGGTGGTCCCGGACGGATTCCGCCGCCAGCGCCCACAGGTTCGGGTCCATCCAGACGTGCGGATCGGGGTGGCCCTCGAACCCTTCGGGCGCGAGCAGAGCATCCCGGGGGATGGCCGCGGCGACGGCGTGCACGCGCCGGCCCGATTCGGCGATGCGTTCCAGGGCGTCCGTCATCTTCCCCTCGAGGAGGAGCCCGTTGTAGAGGACAAGGTCCGCCCGGGAGAGCGCGGCCATGTCGGAGCGCGTGGGCCTGTACAGGTGCGGGTCGACGCCCTCGCCCATCAGGCTCGTCACCTGGGCCCGGTCGGCGGCGATGTTGCGGGCGATGTCGGCGATCATGCCGGTGGTGGCGACGACCTTCAGTGGACGGCCGGCAGTGTCACTGCCCGTCGGGGCCTCGCAGGCGAGCGGAAGGAGCAGGAGCAGCGCCAGCGCGAGAAGCCCGGGGAGCCTGTGGATCATGGGATCTCCAGATGTAGCCAAAGCTACTGTAGCGGAAGCTACACTATGCCGGCGCCCGCGCGGCGTCCAGCACAGGGCGCTGCTCCTGATGCGCCGGGCGGGCCGTTGCACCCCTACGATCGGGTCTCCCGGGGCGGTAGCTCAGTTGGTAGAGCGCTAGCTTTGCAAGCTAGATGTCGGGAGTTCGAGTCTCCTCCGCTCC
>JAEYVB010000423.1 GCA_023429345.1 Planctomycetota bacterium | reverse complement strand
GAGCCGTTGGGCCCCAGCAGGCCGAAGACCTCGTGCGGCGCGATCTCGAAACTGACCTGGTCGACCGCGCGGGCGCGGTCGCGCATCCAGAAGTCCTTGAACGTTTTGGTCAGCGCCTGGCAGGCCACGACCGGCGTCGCCCGGGCGGCGGCGGGCAGGTCGGGCTGGGTGCGTGCGGTCGTCACGTACGTGCTCTCCACAATCAGCCGCCGGACATGATCTGTACGTCGGTGTTGGTCTTGAAGCGGGCCTCGTCGAACTCGCGCTTGCGGCGTTCCTCATCCATCTTCAGGCGCCGGCGCTTCTCCTCCTCCTGGAACTCCCGCTCGTACGCCGGGTCGCGGTTCAGCGTCATCGTGTACTCCTGGGTCCCCGGGGAGAGCCAGAAGATGTCGACGAACTCGCGCCCGAGCAGGCTGGTCATCGCGTCCGCCCAGTCGCGCTGGATCACCACGCCGGGGTTGATCCGGAACTGCGCCAGCTTGGCGTTGAAGCTCGCCAGGTCCGACCGCGCCTGCGACACCACGCTCGTGCGGTAGCTCTTCGCCGCGTTCAGGAGGTCGCGCACGCGTCCCGACGACATCCCCGCGACCGTCTCGTCGCCCACGCGGACCGCCTCGCCCTCGAGCAGCCCGCGGATGATCGCCATCACCCGCTCCTGCTCGGCGGCATCGCCCAGCGTCACCGCCTTCTCGTACAGGCCGATCTGCTGGATCAGGTGCCGGTGCGCCTCGCCGGCCATCCGGTTGAGCACATCCCGCGCAGTGGATTCGGCCGTGTCACGCGCCTTGCTGGCCTCCTGGTCCGCCGACTGCACGCGCGAGAAGTCCTGATAGACCGCCAGCGGGGGCGTCCGCTCCCGCAGCGTCAGCTGCACGATCCGCAGGCCGGAGTTCACGCCGTCGAGGGACTGCTGGGCAATCTCCTGGGCCCGGTACGCGATCGAGCCCTCATCGCCGGCGCTCTGCTTCAGCAGGTCCTCGATGTTCGTCTGCGCCACGGCCTGGAGCACGCCGCGCTCCACCGCCGCCTGCACCATCCGCTGCTCGCTCTCCTTGTCGAGCACGTTCTCCACCCAGTTGCCGGCGTCGTACCGCTGGTACCGGACCTGCCACTGCGTGTGCGCAAGGTTGTGGTCGCCCGTGATCAGGGAGCCGTCCCGCTCCGGGTCGATCCCGTACCACGAGGCCTGCTGCGCCAGCTGCCCGAGGCCCATCTTCTTCTGCTCGGGATCCAGCCGCGGCCAGAACGAGTCCATCAGCTCCACCCGCTGCTCGCCCACATCGACGCGGACCAGCTCGCCCACCGGGTAGGGGTACGCGAACTGGAACCCGGGGGGCAGGTCCGCGCCCGCCTTCTTCCCGAAGATCAGCCGCAGGCCCTTCTCGTTCTCCTTGATCGACTGCAGGCCGCTGAGCGCGAAGTACACGAACAGCCCCAGCATCGCCACCTGCAGCAGGCGGAAGACCAGGTTCAGCGCCTCGGCCAGCGACTGGTTCGCCGGGTCCAGCTGCGGGCCGTGCTCGCCCGCCGCGCCCTCGCGGAGCGTCACCGACGCGTGCCGCTGGCCGTGCGGGCCCTCCGGGCGCGACCCGGGAACGCTGGGCGGAAGTGTGGGATCGCTCACCGGCCGCCTCCCGCGATCAGCTCGTTCTCCTTGGCGGCGGGGACCGTCTGGCTCTCGCTGGTGTTGGGCTCGCGGGTGATCGCGGCCGCGGGGTTGTTCATCAGTTTCTGGATCGGGAGCTGCCCGCTGCTCACCGTCCGCGTGTTCATCGCCTCAAAGCCGGGCTGGTCGGTCTGGAAGACGAACGTGATCCGCTTGGCCAGCGCCGTCTTCATGAACTCCATCTGCTTCAGGAACACCGCCAACTCCGGGCTCTCGCTCATCTGCGCCACGTACTGCTGCGCCTCCTGGTCGCCCAGGCGGCGGATCTCCGCGGCGTAGGCCTTGGCGAACTCCTCGATGCGCTTGGCGTTGCTCTCGGCGGTCGAGACGATCGTCTGCGCCTGCGACTGCCCCTTGCTCTCCAGCGTCTTGACCAGCCGCGCCCGGTCGGCCTTCATGCTCTCGATCACCGCCGTCGTCGTGTCCTTGGGCAGGCGGATGCGGTTAATCCCGACGCCGTTGATCTCGATGCCGTAGTCGGCGAAGCTGCCGCCCTCGCGGTTGGCCCCGCGGAGCGTCGCCAGGATCTGCTCCTCGAGCGCCGGGAGCTGGGAGCCCTGCCGCCCGGTCGTGAACAGCTGGTCCAGGCGGAACTTGCTCGTCTCGCCCAGGGCGCTCCGGAGGTTGTCGCGGATCACGTTCTCGGCCTTGGCGTAGTGGTCCTTGGCGCTCGCCCCGGCGTTGCTGAAGCGCTGGAAGAACTTCAGCGGGTCGCTCACCCGCCAGGTGCAGAAGCCCTCGACGACGAGCTGGCGGCTGTCGGAGGTCTGCTGCGTCTCGGAACGCGTCTGCAGGAACCGCGCCCGCGTGTCGTACTTGGTCACCGACTGGACCGGGTCGGGCCACTTGAACTTCAGCCCCGGCTCCTCCTTCACGGCCTGCGGGCCGGCCTTGCCGAACGTGGTCAGCACGCCCTTCTCCGTGAAGCGGACGGTGTACGTCATGGCCCGCGCCAGGAGCGCGACCGCGAAGATGATGGTGACTGCGAAGATGATCGTGCGTCGCACTGCTGTGCTCCCGGGGCGGCTCGGCGGGGTAGGGCCCCGCGGCCGCGGTTCCTGCGTCATTCCTGCTTGTCAAAGACGTTGAGGTTGGTCTCGCGGTCTTCCAGGATGGTCCGAATGTTGAGCTTGGCGCTGGGGTCGACGATGTAGACCCGCGCATCGACGATGGCTTCCTTCAGGGCGTCCAGGTAGAGGCCCGCGCGGTACAGCGCCGGGGAGGCCTTGTACGTCGCGAGCTGCCCCTCGTAGGCGAACAGCCGCGCCCGCTCGCCCATGTGCTTCTGCCAGCGCTCGGCGCTGGCCCGGAGCAGGATGCTCGCCGCCTGCCCCCCCGCCCGCTCGATCAGCGAGCGGATGGTCAGCTGCTGCTGCGTGAGGTCCGGGTTGGGCCTGCCCTCGACGAGCGCCGGCATCGATTCCAGCTTGTTCAGCTCGCGGATGATGTCGTTGGCCAGCTCCACGCTCCCCGTCGCCATCGTCAGCGTCTTGATCGCGGTGCCCTCGGCCTCGCGGAGCTGCGCCTGGTACTTCTGCTGCGCGCCGACCACCTGCTCGAAGGCCATCACCGTGTCCTTCGGCGGGTGCACGCCCTGGATGCCCACGTAGAGCACCCGCACCACCGGCCGGCCGTTGTTCAGCGGGTTGGCCTCGGTGAACGCCCGCTCCACCCGCTCCCGCACCGCCTCCTGCAGCTCCGCGCGGGAGCCGGCGAGCATGTCCCCGACCGTCCGCGTCGAGAGGTACTGCATCACCGCCCGCTGCGCGATGTTCTTCAGGAGGTCGTCCCGGAGCTCGGGCGGCGCCAGGAGCTCGTACGCCCGGAGGTCGTCGACGGCGTAGTGCAGCGGCACCTCCGCCGCGATCATCGCCAGGTCGGCCCCGCCGCTCTGCGTCGTCGCCGCCTCCTGCTGGATCCCCGCCGGCGCCAGCGCGCCCAGCGGCACGAACTTCTCCGGCTGCACGAGGAAGAACACTTCCTCCGTCGCGTGGTCGTTCCCCCACAGGATCGGCTTGTCCGCCGGCGGCGGCGGAGTCCCCACATCGATCGAGCGGACGCCCGTCACCGTCCGGCTGGCGAACTCGACCCGCCCCTGGGCGTTGCGCCGGACGTACTGCGGCACCTCGACCGTCTCGATCGGCCACGGCATCTTCAGGTGCAGCCCGGGCCCGATCTCCCGGCGATAGTCCCCGAACCGCAGCACCATGCCCCGCTCGTGCGGGCGGATCACCACCAGCGCCGACATGCCCCACAGCACCACGATCGCCACCGGCAGCAGCACCCGCAGCAGTGCCCGGCTCAGCAGCTGGTAGAACCAGCTCCCCGAGACGTCGTAGCCGAACTGGTAGTTGAGCGCCTCGCCAACCCGCTGCGCGATCCGGTCCGGCGCCGCCACGAGCCCCAGGAGCCAGGACTCAAACGCCGGCCGCGGCATCTCGCCCGGCTTGCGCGGGCGGTACAACTCGAACAGGAAGTTCAGGAAGATCTCGCCACCCAGGGCGACCAGCGCCACCGGGAAGACCACGCCCAGGTACAGCGGGAGCGCCCGGTACGAATCCTTGAGCTCGACGATGAAGTGCGAGACCGCCAGCGCCAGGCCGAAGAGCGCCGCGCCCACCGCGAACCCGGCCCCGCCGCGCAGGTTCGCCCACACCTTCTCCTTGGCCATCCCGGAGATGTAGCGGGCGAAGAGGAACCCGATGAACGCGATGCCGACGCCGATCGCGATGGCCCACCCGCCCTTGTTGGGATCGGGCAGGACCCGGACCAGCATGTCCTCGGTCATCGAGCCCGAGCGGTAGTTCTCCAGCACCGTCCGCGCGGCGTTGAAGCGCAGGATGCCCAGCGTCACCAGCACCGCCCCCACCGCCAGGCTCACCCCAGGCACGACAAAGCGGTACAGCGAGCGCAGCCGCTTGGCCGCGACCCGCACATCCTCGTTCTGCTCGAAGACCGACGAACTCGCGGCGTCGGAGGCGGCGAAGCTCTCGGCCTCGATCGTCTCGATCCGCTCGCGGCGGTGCTGATCGTACAGGATGCCCAGGAGCAGCCAGACGGGGATCCCCGCCAGCACGAAGATCGACGCCGTCAGCGCCGCCCGGTCGCCCGCCAGGATCGCGTAGACCAAGAGGGTGAGGCCCAGGGCCGACTGGATCGCCAGCCCGAGGAGACTGCGGCTGGTGCCACGCGCGTAACTCAGATAATCGGCTCTCATGCAAACTCTCGTTCGACCACGCGGTGAGGACGGGCCGGGATGGATCGCTTCGGTGGGCCCCGCTGGGCCCACGTCGCCGAATAACCCCCCAACCGAAGCCCCCGGATTTAATGGGGCGTATTCTGGCGCGTCCGGGTGGGAGTGTCCACCCGCCCGCGAATGTGTCCCGGTCTTACCCGGGCCGCCGTCGGGCGGTTCACGCCCGGCCCAGGAACCCGGGAGAAGGGAATGCCGATTCCGCCGCGGGCGAAAGAAGCCCGGGACGAACCCCGGGCACCCGCAGCACGTTGAACTACGGGTCGCTGGGGCGTATGTTCGTCGCCCCGGGCACAAAAACGTGGGATCGTTTCTCTTCCCGCGCCGCCCGCCCGTCCCGACGCTCCCCCGGGCGAACACCGCCGTCTCCTGCGCGTAGAAGACGCTCCCCCCGTACGCTGGATCCCTCGATGCCCGTTCAGCTCTCGACCATCGCCCGCAATACCTTCATCGAGGCGATCCGCCAGCCCATCTTCTTCGTGATCGTCGCCCTCTGCGGCCTCTTCCAGCTTTTCAACACCTGGACGGCCGGTTTCTCCCTCGGCTACAGCGATTCCGCCGAGGTCTCCGGCGACAACAAGATGTTGCTGGACATCGGCTTAGCGACGGTTTTCGTCTGCGGCGTCATCCTCGCCGCCTTCATCGCCACCGCCGTCGTCTCCCGCGAGATCGAGAACAAGACCGTCCTCACCGTGGTCAGCAAGCCCGTCGCCCGCCCCACGGTCATCCTCGGCAAGTACCTCGGCGTCGCCGGGGCCATGATTCTCGCCGTCATCCCCATGCTCCTGTTCCTGATGATGGGCCTGCGTCACGGCGTCATGAGCACCGCCGCCGACACCCTGGATGGCCCCGTCTGGATCTTCACTACCGTCGCCATCCTCCTGTCCTTCGGCGTCGCCGTCTGGTGTAACTTCTTCTACGGCTGGTACTTCACGCAGACGGCCATGGTCCTGATCGCCCCCGCGATGGTCCTGGCCTACATCTTCGTCCTGCTGGTCGGCAAGAAGTGGGAATGGCAGCCCATCACCACCGACTTCAAGGGCCAGATCACCTTCGCCTGCATCGGCCTCACCCTCGCCCTCCTCGTCCTCACGGCGGTCGCGACCGCTATCTCCACGCGCCTCGGGCAGGTCATGACCATCGTGCTCTGCGGCGGCGTCTTCCTCTTTGGCCTCCTCAGCAACTACCTCATCGGCCGCCACGCCTTCGAGAACACCCGCGTCGGGATGATCCGCGAGGCCACCCCCATGAACTTCGAAGAGGAGAACTGGGCCGAGCCGGGGGATGGCTACAT
>JAEYVB010000397.1 GCA_023429345.1 Planctomycetota bacterium | reverse complement strand
GGGCAGCTCACGCAGGCCGAGGCCGTCCTCCGGCAGGAGCTGCGGCGGTCCCCGCGGGATCCCCAGATTGCCCATCTTCTCGGGCTCGTGCTCTCCCAATGCGGCGAACCGGAGCAGGCCGAGTACTTTTTGAAGGCGGCGGCACGCGATGCACCGGGCTCCGCTGAGGTACGAACCTCACTCGCGAATCACCGAGCGACAGCCGAGCGGCACCACGAAGCCGTCGAGAGCTACCGCGCGGCCATCAAGCTGAACCCGGCGCACGCCCCTGCCTACCTGGGACTCACCCTCAGCCTGCTGAAGCTGGGCCGCTCCGAGGAGGCCGAGGCCGCGGCACGCGATGCCCTGCGTCTGGCTCCCGGGCTTTTCCAAGCCCATGTGAACCTCGCCTCGCTGTTGAAGGACTGCGGCCGGGCGGGCGAGTCGTTGGAGATTCTGCGTGCGGCGGCGACGAGGTTCCCGCGGACGATCCCCGTGCTGACATCCCTGCTCTCCACGCTCAACTACGTGGATGTGCCGCCCGGCGAGATCGAGACGGCCGCGAAGCGGGTCGCGGCCGTGCTCGGAGACTCGCCCCCGGCTCGGTTTCCTAACCCGCCCGATCCCGAGCGCCGTCTGCGGCTCTGCTTCATCTCGGGCGACCTTCGGACGCACTCGGTGTCGTACTTTCTTGAGCCGATCCTGCGGACGCTCGACCGCGCCGCGGCCGAGATTGTGTGTTACTCCACATCCCGCAGAGCCGACGAGACCACGCAGCGTCTCAAGGAGATCAGCGACGGCTGGGTGGACGCCAGCGCCCTCAACGGCGAGCCGCTCCTCGCGCAGATGCGCAGCGATCGGATCGATATCGCCGTGGACCTCGCGGGACACACGCACGGGTCGCGACTGCTGGCCCTCGCCCGTCGCGGGGCCCCGGTTCAGGTGAGCTACCTGGGTTACCCCGGCACTACGGGCGTTCCCGCGATCGATTACCGCGTCGTTGATCCCTGGACCGATCCGGAGGGCATTGCCAGTGTCGCCACGGAGTCCCTCGCGCGGCTCGATCGATGCTTCCTCGTGTATAGCCCTTCCCGAGATGCCCCCGAGGTGAGGCCGCGGGATCCCGCCCGGCCGCTTACCTTCGGCTCCTTCAACGCCATGGGGAAGATCACGCCGGATGTGATCGGTGCGTGGTGCGAGGTGCTGAACTCGGTTCCCGACTCCCGGATCGTGCTGAAGAACAAGGCCCTGGGGGATCCCACCATCGAGCGACGCACACGCAAGGCATTCGAGTCGCACGGCATCACGGCGGAGCGCCTTGAGATACTCGGCCACGCGCCCGATCTCCGGTCCCACCTGGCATGCTACCAAGCCGTGGACATTTCCCTCGACACGTTTCCCTATAACGGCACGACCACCACCTGCGAGTCGCTCTGGATGGGGGTGCCCGTCGTGACCCTTACCGGATGCACGCACGCCGGACGGGTCGGGCGATCGCTCCTCGAAGCCGTGGGATTGCCGGAGCTCGCAGCCCCGGACCGGGCCGGATACGTGGCCGTTTCCCGCGGGCTCGCCGCGGACGCGACGGGGCTTGCCGCGCTCCGCGCCGGCCTGCGAGAGCGGGTCGCCAACTCACGCTTGTGCGACGCAGCGGACTTTGCAGCCCACTTCGAACGCGCCCTGCGCGGTATGTGGCGGCGCTGGTGCGACTCGCAGGCTCCCCGCTGATCTGTTCTGCGCATCAATCCGGGCCCAGCGCCTCGAGCAGCGGACCGAGGTGCGCCTCGTACTTTCTCCACCGCCCCACGGAGCCCCTGTAGAGCGGACGCCGCACCTGGTCGTTGCTCGATGTGCGGACCACGCGCGTCGATTCGTGGAACGCCAGGCAGCCCGCATCCCAGCGCAGCCCGAGGAACTCCACCATCCGCCGGCTCTGCCCCTCCAGGTCGCCGACCACATCCTCGTAGCGTACATCCAGGACCGGGAGCGGCACGACCGACTTCCAGTGCGCCATCAGCCGCTCGTACCGCCGGTAGTAGTGCCCGAGCGCCGCAAGATCGTCCGCGTACGCGTGCCTGCCCCCGAAGTTCTGCGCGTAGCACGAGAGGCACGTGTCGCGGGCATCGCGGATGCAATGGATGATGCGGGCCCGCGGGAACGCCGCCGCGATCACCCCCAGGTGCAGGAAGTTCGAGGGCATCTTGTCCGTCACGCGGGTCGCGGCGGGGGCCAGCTTCCGCTGCGTATCCACATAGGACCGTTCGATCCGGTCCACAACCGCCCGTGTCAGCTTTGACGGATCTGCCAGCGGGGGCATCACGCCCCCGACACGCCCCGTCAACTCATACACCGAGCGGCCGATGTCGTCGAGTTCGCCGGCCCCGAACACCTGCGGGTGGCTCGCGAGTATCTGCTCCACGAGGCTCGTGCCCGACCGCGGCATCCCGACGATGAACACGGGGCGCTCGGTTGGATTGCGGCCCCGCGGGAGCGAGGCGAACGTTCCCGGTGTCCAGGAGCCGATCGCCGCCTCCACGGCGGCGCTGTAGGCGCCGGCATCGTACCGACCCGCTCGCGGGGCGTGCGCCTGGCGGAATGCCTCGAACGCGGCGTCGAACACTCCGCGTCCGTCCAGGATGGCGCCGAGTTGGAAATGCAGGTCTGGGCGAATGGCCATCGGCACCCCCTGACCGCTGAGGCATTCGCGGAGCAGCCCGATGGCCTCTTCCTGACGCCCGAGCCGAGACGCCAGGCGTCCGACGGCCATCGCCACCGAGGGGTGCGGCGGCCGGACGTGCATGACCGGCTCGAGCGCCGCGGCCGCGCCGGTCATATCACCCATCATGAAGCACACGCCTGATCTGGCGGCACAAAGGGTGGGGTCCGCGGGACGGATGGCCAGCGCGCGGTCGAGGGCGGCGAGCGCTTCCTTGAAACGGCCGTCCCGCTTCTGCACCATCGCAAGATCGTGCCAGGCCGCGGCATCCCCCGGGGCGCGGCTCAGGGCCGCGGTCAGGTGGGACCGGGCCTCGGTCGTCCGTCCCAGGCTCATCTCCGCAGCACCCAGCAGGTAGAGAAGGCGAGGGTTCTTCGGATCCAGCTTGTGCAGACGCTCGTACACCGCGAGCGCAGCGCCGGGCTCGCCAGCCGCGTGCAGCCGTTGCGCCTCCACTAACAACTGTTGCTGCTTGAAAGCTGGCTGGTTCATGGAGATGGGCGGATCGCGGCCGTTCGGTTACGAGGAGATGGTATGGACATCCTCGATCTCGGCCTCCACGCGCACGTTCCCGTTCCAGGTCGAGATCTTGGGACAGACGACCGCCTCGAGGTGCATGCCTTGGGCCAGGTTCGGCGCGCGGTCACCCCAGTTCCATGCCACGGCCCGCATCGACGCGCCGTCCTGCTTCAGTTGCAGAGACAGATGCCGCCCGCCGTTCCCCATCAGCGTCGGCGGGGCCGCGAGGCGGACCGCTGACAGTCGCACCCGCGGCCGCGGGTTACCCATCCCGAAGGGGGAGAGCGCGTCGAGTTTCCCCACGGTCGGCACATCCAGTTCGCGCAGCGTGGCGGCACAGTCGTACTTCAGCAGGGGGACCAGGTCCTCGGGCCCGAGTTCCGCGTTCGCGGCGTCGATGAATGCCTCGGTAAATCCCTCCAGCCGTTCCTCGTCGAGCGTAAGGCCCGCCGCCATGTCGTGCCCCCCGTGCTTGAGGAGGTGCTCCGAGCATCGCTCCAGCGCTGCGTGCAGGCTGAACCCTTCGATCGATCGGCCGGACCCGTGGCACTGCCCGTCCCGGACGCTCATCAGTATCGTCGGCCGGTGAAACTTCTCCACCAGCCGTGAGCACACGATCCCGACGACGCCCTGATGCCAGCCCTCGTGGGCCAGAACGATCGCACGCCGCTCATCACCGGTCATCCCCGCTTCGGCCGCCATCTCGGCCGCCTGGTCGGCGATTCGCCGCTCCGTGGCCCGCCGCTCATCGTTGAGCTTGCAGAGGTTCTGGGCGATGGCCATGGCCTCGGCGGGCGTGGCAGTCGTGAACATCTCCACGGCCTCACGGGCGTGGCCCATTCGGCCGCACGCATTCAGCCGCGGCCCCAGAGCAAACCCGACGTGCTCTGAGTCGATCGACTCGCCCGCAAGGCCCGAGGCCTCGACCAGTGCCCGCAGCCCGGCCATGGGCGAATGCTTCACCCTCGCCAGTCCGTGCTTTGCGATCACGCGGTTCTCGCCGACCAATGGCATCACATCCGCGATGGTGCCCAGCGATGCGAACGCCAGCAGGTCCAGGAGCAACGAGCGGAAACCCTCGCTCACCCGCGAAGACCCACAGTGCATCGTCGCCAGCCTCCACGCCAGCTTGAACGCCACGCCCGCCCCGCACAGATGCCCGAACGGATACGCCGAATCCGGTCGGCGCGGATGCACCACGGCGTACGCTTCCGGAAGGTCTTCCATCCGCGTCGGCGGGTTGTGGTGATCGGTGATGATCAGGTCCGCGCCGGCCGTTCTCGCCGCCCGCGCCGGCCCCGAGGCCGAGATCCCGCAATCCACCGAAACGATAACGCGAGCGCCCTCCGACGCGAGTTGCGTCAGCGCCGCGGCGTTCAGCCCGTACCCCTCCTCAAGCCGGTGGGGGACGTACGTCCCCACGGCCGCACCCGGGGCAATCGCCCGAAGCGTGTGGTACAGGATCGCCGTCGCGGTAATCCCGTCCACGTCGTAGTCGCCGTAAATCACCACCCGCTCGCCCAAATTCAGGGCTTCCAGAAGACGGGCCGCGGCTTTATCCACATCCGGTATCAGGGAGGGGTCATGCAGCTGCCGCAGGACAGGGTTCAGAAAGTCCCGGCAAGCCCCGGGATCGGTCAGACCCCGCACCCCCAGGACCCTGTCCAGGAGCCCCGCCCCCTCGGCCCAGGACCCCGGCCGCGGCGTCCAGGCCCTCGTCCAACCCCGCACAATGGGCTCCAGTCTCGGCATCCGTGCCCGTCTCCCTCGAACAGCTCCGCAAGGCCGCTCCCGGCCGCGCCTTCGGCCGGTAGACTACCACTTTGCCGACTCGGGCGAAAGTCTCCGCCCGGCCCATGGATGGCCCCGATGGTCAAGCTGAACAAGATCTACACCCGAACCGGGGACGACGGCACGACCGGCCTGGGCACCGGCAAGCGGGCACCCAAGGACGATGTTCGCGTGGAGGCCTACGGCGCGGTCGATGAAGCCAACGCGGCGGTGGGGGCGGCGATTGCCGCCTGCGAGGCGACCGGAGCTTCCGAGGAGGCCGCTGAGATCGGCCGCGCCCTCCGCCAGTTGCAGCACGACCTCTTCGATGTCGGGGCGGACCTCTGCATCCCGGTCCTACCCGACGAGAAGCCGGGCATGCTCCGCGTCCAGCCCGCGCAGACCGCCCGCCTCGAGCCCATGATCGACCGGTTCAACGCCAACCTGGCGCCCCTGACCAGCTTCGTGCTCCCCGGCGGTAGCGCCCCGGCCGCGGCCCTCCACATCGCCCGCACGGCCGTTCGCCGGGCCGAGCGCCGGGTCGTCACGCTCCTGCGCGAGGATGCCGCCGGCACCAACCCCGAGACCGTGCGCTACCTGAACCGCTTCAGCGACCTGCTCTTTGTCCTCGCGCGCGTGGCCAACGCGAACGGGGCCAACGATATTCTCTGGAAACCGGGGGCCAACCGTGGCGCGTAAACGCCCGACGCCGACCTCGGTGTTCACGAGCGACTTCCGCCACGAGTACGAGGCGGAGAAGGAACGCTGGCTCCGTAAGCGGTTCCTGTGGTACACCAGCGTCGTTTCGATACTCAACCTGCTCGCGATCGTCGGAACGCTCCTGGCGCTCGGCCTGGCCCGGGCCAATGTCCAGACTTTCGAGGCGCGGGTCGCGTGGATCGCCATCGTTACCGCGCTGATCGGTACCGTCCCGTACATCGCGAGTTTCTTGTACGCGCGCAACCACACGATGCAGCGCGCCCAGCTGGTGAAGTTCGCCTACGCCCTGATCATCTTCAACGGCGTCCTGCAGATCATCACACCCCTGGTGACGCACGCGCTGGTGAAGGAGGCGCCGCGCCAGTACCCGGTCGGGGGTGAGTGGATCCTCAACATCGTCTTCACCCATATCTTTGCCTGCCTGTTCCTGCCGCTCACCCCGCGAGAATCGCTGCGTCCGCTCGTCCCGCTGCTGGTTCTCAACGCGGCTTTCTCGCTCCTCTCCGGCGACTCGTGGATCGTGAAAGCGCTGGTGATCCTGTTCTCGCCGCTCGTCGGGGCCCCGGGCGCGCTGATCTGCTGGTGGCGCTACAGCCGCTTCCGCGACCGCTTCGCCCTGAACCAGCTCCGCGGCAAGTACGCGGAGATCCGCCAGGAGCTGCACAGCGCCCGCCAGATCCATGAATCGCTCTTCCCCCGCGAGATCAGCGAGGGCCCGGTCACGTTCCGGTACATCTACGAGCCCATGCGGCAGATCGGCGGCGACTATCTCTACGCCCGGGAAACGGTCGACGCCGCCGGACGCCGCTGCCTGAACATCGCGCTCCTGGACGTCACCGGGCACGGCATCCCCGCCGCGCTCACCGTCAACCGCCTCCACGGCGAGCTCGACCGTATCTTCGCCGAGAACCCGGGGACGGACCCCGGCCGCCTGCTCTGCCTCCTGAACCGATACGTGCATCTCACGCTGGCCGACCACTCGGTCTACGTCACCGCCCTCTGCTTCAAGGTCGATCCCCAGGCCGATACCCTTGAATACGCCAGCGGCGGGCACCCGCCCGCCTTCATCCGCGCCGTCGACGGCGCCATCGAGCAGCTCGATTCCACCGCCCTCGTCCTCGGCGCCACGGCGGGCGACGATTTCGAGGCCGCCCCGCGCTCGCTGCGGTTCGGGCCGGGAGACTGCCTGATCGCCTACACCGACGGGGCCACCGAGTCCCGCGACGCCCACGGCCGCTACCTCGGCATCTCCGGCATCCAGAGCGTGATCGCTTCCAACCCCCCGGGCACGCCGGGCGGATGGCCCGCGCTGATCGCCGCCGCCGTCGATCGGCACCGCCACGGCCCTATCGCCGACGACACCCTGGTGATCGAGATTTCCCGGCCGCTCCGTGCCGCGGCCCACCCCCCGGTGCGGGTCAAGACCGCCGCGGCGGTGGGGGCCCCCGTGTGAGCGAACCCGCCCCGCAGTTGTTCACGGTCACCGTCCGGGGCCCCGGAAAGTCGCGTTGGGGAGTGGTCGTCCGAGCACCCGACGAGTCGAGCGCCGGCCGCAACGTCGAATCCCGCGGCCACACCGTCCTCGCCGTGCGGCCGGGCATGATCGAGCGCTCGTTCCGGCGACTTCCCCGGGCCGCGTGCATCCGCTGCGGCTACAGCCTCGCCGATCTCCCGCCGGGCGCGGCCAGCGAGGTCATGTGCCCCGAGTGCGGTGTCATCAACACCCCCGAAGCCGTCCCGCTGAAGGTGCAACTCCGCACCCGTCGGAGCGTCGTCCGCCTCTGGTTCTGGGGCATTGTCATCGCCGGCGTGGTCCTGCTCTGGCTCAGCCCGCTGCTCATGCGGTTCCTCTGACGCGATCGCCCCGCGCGGGGGACCTGTCGCTCCCGCCCTACCCTGCAGGCAATGGCCACGCTCCTGACCGCCCGCGCACTCTCGAAGACCTACGGCACCCGCACGCTCTTCTCCGGCGTGGCCCTGAGCCTCGAGGACCGGGAGCGTCTCGCACTCATCGGTCCCAACGGATCGGGCAAGAGCACGCTCCTGAAAATCATCGCCGGGATCGAGTCCGCCGACGAGGGGGCCGTCTCGATGCGGAAGGGCATCCGCGCCGCCTACATCCCGCAGGCGGACGTCTTCCCCGAGGGCTCGACGGTCCTGTCCGCCGTTGTCGACGGGCTCCGGCATTGGGGCGCTCCCCACCTGCACGACGATCACGAGATCGAGCTCGCCGCCGAGATGACGCTCGACCGCGTGGGCTTCGCCGACCTGGGGCAGCCCGCCGCGGCCCTCTCCGGCGGTCAGCGGAAGCGCCTCGCCATCGCCCGCGAGATCGCCAAAGACCCGGATGTGCTCCTGCTGGACGAGCCCACGAACCACCTGGATGTGGACGGCATCGAGTGGCTCGAGGACCTCCTGCGCTCCGCGACCTTCGGCTCGATCACGGTCACGCACGACCGCGCGTTTTTGGAGAGCACCGCCGCCCGCATCGTCGAGCTCTCCCGGGCCTACCCCGACGGCACCTTCTCCATCCGCGGCAACTATTCCGAGTTCCTCCGCCGGAAGGAAGAGTTCCTCGACGCCCAGGCGAAACAGGAGCAGAGCCTCGCCAACATCGTCCGAGAGGACCTCCGCTGGCTCTCCCGCGGGGCGAAGGCACGCCGGACCAAGAGCAAGAGCCGCATCACCGCCAGCTACGAACGGATCGACGAGCTCGCCGAGCTCCGCGCCCGCAACGCCCCGCAGCAAGCCGCGGGGATCGACTTCACCTCGACCGACCGCCGCACACGCAAGCTGCTGGCGGCCCGGGCCCTCACCAAGACGCTCGGCGGCAAACAGCTCTTCCGTGACCTCGACCTGCTCCTCTCCCCGGGGGACAAGCTCGGCCTGATGGGCCCCAACGGCTCGGGCAAATCGACGCTGATCCGCATCATCACCGGCGAGCTGCCGCCCGATGCGCCCACGCC
>JAEYVB010000405.1 GCA_023429345.1 Planctomycetota bacterium | reverse complement strand
CTAACAACCTGACGCGCGCGGCATCACCCTTCGCCCGGTGATACGCCAGCGCGATCTTGAGCGCCGTGTCGACCGACTCGGAGCCCGAATTCGTGAAGAACACGTGCTCCAGCCCCACGGCCGTCGTCAACACCCGCCTGATGATCACCCGCGGCCAGCCCGTCCGGGGCGAGCCCGGCGAGATCGATCTCGAGGGCGAGCTCGAGATGTGCGACGGTGTCGCCGCCTTCGAGGGGTTCCCCTACGAGTTCCAGAACATCAGCGGCCGCTTCCGTTTCACCGAGAGTTCGCTCGAGTTCCTCAACATCACCGGCCGCTCCGCATCAGGCGCCGAGCTCACCGCCCACGGCCGCATCTCCCCGCTGACCGACGACGCCGAGGTCAACGTCGCCGTCGATGTCCGAAACGCCCCCATCGACGCCGCCATGGAAGCCTCGTTCGGCGAGGGCCGCGGCGAGATGATCCCGGCCCTTTTCAGCACCCGCCGCTACGAGGAACTCCGCGCCGCCGGCCTCATCCAGACCCCCGCCGAAGCCGAGCAGGCCGCGACCCGCCTCGGCGCCCTCGTCGACCGTCAGAACTCCGGCGATGCGTCGCCGGAGCTCGTCGCGGAGATCGACGATGCCCGGCGCAGCGCCGCCATCCCGGCATTTGAGTTCCGCGGGAGCGCCGACGTTTCCGTCCGCGTCCACCGCCCTCTCGGCGACGAGGTTGATTGGCAGACCGATGTCGAGATCCGCCTGCCCAAGGTCGGCCTCCTCCCGGACAAGTTCCCGCTCCCCATCGCCGCAACCAATATCCTCGCCCGCGTCCACGACCGGGACGGCGCCCTGGTCAGCGGCGACTTCCGCGGCCTCACCGGCGGCCGCGCCGATGTGCACGCGACGTTCAACATCCCCTTCGCCGACGATCTGGAGCAGGAAGTCCGCCCGGACATCACCATCCAGGCCGCGGGGATCCCGCTCGATCCCGTCCTCATCCACGCGCTGCCCGGCGAGAACCGCGGGCCGGACGAGGGGCCCGGCTCCGAGTCCGCGGTCAAGCGCATCCTCCACGCCCTCAACATCTCCGGCGAGGGCGACGGCCGCGTCCGCATCGCGACCGGCGGCGACGGCGAACTCGGCTTCGAGGCCGACTTCACGCTGCGCGATTCACAGGCTCTCCCCGACGGCTCCGACGTTTCCCTCGGGAACGTCTTCGGCCGCGTCCGCGCCAGCGAGTCGAGCGTGAACGTCGAACTCGCCGCCCAGGCCCGCCGCCGGGACGTTGACCAATGGCGCGCCATCAGCGGCCCCATGCAGGTCAGGATCGACGCCCGCATCCCCCCCGCCGCCGCCCACGCCCCCGCCACCTACAACGCCGATCTCGATATCCCCTCCCTCGACATCGCCTCCCCCGTCGAGCCGCTCCTCTCCATCTTCTCCCCCGCCGCGGCGCAGAAAATCGCCGACCTCCGCGCTGCCCACAATCCCTCCGGCGAGGTCGACCTCGAAGCCATGATCATCGCGGACGGCGGCGACCACACCCGCGTCAATGTCGAGGCCCGGGGCGCGAGGCCCGTGTCCTTCGACGCGATGAACGGCCGGTTCGCCTTCACCCCCAGCTCCGGCGCCTTCCGGCTCGCGTCGGGGGAATCAACCCGCATCTCCTTCGACCAGCTCATGGGGGACCTCCGCTACGAGAACGCCCCCGCCGGCGCGGCCGAGCTCACGGGCTCGCTCCTCCTCACCGCCGGCCCCGACGAGAACCCCGGCGCCGTCAAGCTCGCACTGGCCGATGCCCCGATCGAGTCTCCCCTTGTCGCCGGAATCGTCGCCGAACGCCTCGGCCAGGCCGAGCTCTGGGAGCGCCACCTCCCCCGCGGCCGCTACGAGGCCGACCTCCTCATCTCCCGCAGCGCCGATGAATCCCTTCAGTTCCGCGGCACGGTCGAGCCCCGCACGCTCACGGTCCGCGCCAGCGAGTCCGACCTTACCTTCACGGGTGTGCACGGCACCATCGACTTCGGCCCCGGCGCCGGCGCGCTGCGCCAGCTCTCCCTCGAAACGCCCGATTGGGCGGCCTCCGCCTCCGCCTCCTGGAACACCCAGAGCGCCGGCGGTTTCATCGTCCAGTCCGACCTCGGACTCCAGGGGACCCGCGCCACCGACGAACTCTTCGCCCTGCTGCCGCAGGACCTCACGGGCATCCTCCGGGGCATCCAGCTCAAGCTCGACGGACCCTTCCAACTCCGCGGGGGCGCGTTGAACATGGCCCGCGGCGAAGCGCCCTTCACGCGCTTCGCCGGCGTGCTCGAGACCGAATCCGCATCGCTCGACGCCGGCATCGTCGTTGAGAACCTCGCCGGCTCCTCCGCCATCAGCTTCAGCAAGGAAGGCGAGGCCGCCCCGGTCTTTGAGATCGTCACCGCCGCCGATCGCTTCCAGGCCGCCGGCCTCGCCATGACCCACGGCCGCGCCCGCATCGTCAGCACCGACCTTCCCGGAGAGGTGTCCATCCCCGAAGCCTCGGCCCGCATCCACGGCGGCCGGATCGCCGCCACCGCCCGCATCGTCCCCACATCGTCCGAGGCGTCCGCGCCGGCGGCCCCTCCCGCCAAAGCCTTCACCGCCTCCGTCAACGCCTCGGGCCTGCGCTTCGCCTCCATCCTCAAGGACCTCGAGTCCCAGCTCCCGCTCCCCGCCGGGATCGATCAGGCCGACGACCGCTCGCGCGGCGTCCTCGAGGGCAACCTCGCGCTCCAGGGCACGATCGGCCGCCCGGAAAGCCGCCGCGGCCGCGGCTCGTTCCAGATCGCCGGCGGGCGCATCCTCAACGTCCCCTTCGCGATGCGGATGGTCGAGCTCTCGAACCTTCAGCTCCCCACCAACGCCCGCCTCGGCTACGCCAAGGGCCACTTCTTCCTCGACGGCAACCGGATCACGTTCGAGGACCTCGGTCTCTTCTCCTCCGCCGTGCAGATCCTGGGCTCGGGCTCCATGCACTGGCCGGACAAGTCCCTCGACCTCCGCTTCGACACCAAGCCCGCCCGGGGCATCCCCATCCTTTCCGGCCTCATCCGCGGCATCCGCGACGAGCTGGTCACCACCTCCGTCAAGGGGACCCTCGCCAAGCCGGATATCTCGCTCCGGCAGTTCCCGGGCCCCCGGCGTATGCTTGACCGGGCCGTGGGGATAGGTTCCGATGAGCCCCCCGTGGACAGCCCCGAGCCGACCGCTGAGGCCCAGGGCCGGCTCATGCACGAGGGGATCCGCCCCCGCGCAAACGATCGCCGCCCCACGCGGTGGGCGCCCGACACGCAGTAGGGAACCCGAGAGAGACATGCCCCAGTATCCCCCCGAGCCCACCCGGCTCGACGCCGACCCCAAGACCGTTACCGAACCGCAGGACCAGTCCGCGGCCCCGCCGGAACAGCGTACCCAGCGCCGCGCCGACGATCCGGATATCGCCGCCACGCTGGACAACCTGATCACCGAACTTGGCGGCAAGCCCGGCTCCTACGACGCCCGCCTCGTCCGCGAGATGCTCGTCGCCGGCCTCAAGCTCATCCCCGACGGCCGCGACACCGGCGAGCTCAAGCTGATCACCGCCGCCGTGAAGGAGCTCCGCTACGCCTATCGCGTCTTCGGCCAGTACACCGAGCCGCACAAGGTCACGATATTTGGTTCCGCCCGGACCCCTGAGACCCACCCCGACTACATCGCTGGCGTCGAGTTCTCCCGCCTCATGGCCGCCCAGGGCTGGATGATCATCACGGGCGCCGGGGACGGCATCATGAAGGCCGGACACGTCGGCCCGGGGCGCGAGGCGAGCTTCGGTGTGGCCATCCGCCTCCCCTTCGAGACCACCGCCAACGAGGTCATCGCCGGCGATAACAAGCTCATCCACTTCCGATACTTCTTCACGCGCAAGCTGATGTTCATCTCCCAAGCCGAGGCCGTGGCCCTCTTCCCCGGCGGGTTCGGCACGATGGACGAGGCCTACGAGGCCCTCACTCTCGTGCAGACCGGCAAGGCCACGCCCGTCCCCATCGTCATGCTCGAGGGGGAGGGCGGCTCGTACTGGCAGGAGTGGCAGCAGTGGGCTGTGAAGGGCCTCCTCGAGCGCAAGCTCATCAGCCCGGAGGATGTCAACCTCTACTACTTCGCCAAGGACCCCGCCGACGCCGCCGAGCACATCGCCCGTTTCTACCGCAACTATCACTCCAGCCGGTACGTCAAAGACGATCTGGTCATCCGCCTGCGCGCCCCCCTCACCCCCGAGGGTCTCGACACGCTCAACGAGGAGTTCAAGGTCCTCGTAAAGTCCGGGAGCATCGAACAGCGCCGCGCCCTCGAGGGCGAGACCGACTTCCTTGACCTGCCGCGCCTGGTCTTCCACCACACGCGGTACAAGTTCGGTCTGATCCGCAAGCTCATCGACCGGATCAACGACTGCGAGACGACCTGAGCCCCGCCGACCGGACGCCGCCCTTACCGACCGATGAAAGTGTTTTCACTCCCATCCCGCCGGGATGATGTTAAACTTTCGCTGTTCGGGCGAGCATCGGGATCGGCGTCCCGGCAGCACGGATGTCCAGCGTTCTCCCCGATCCGGGGTTCACCGGTCGCATGTGCTCCACCATCCCCCGACGCGAGGGAACCGAGACCGGCAGGATTGTCCCGATGATCGACGCATCGCCTCCCCGGGATTCGTCCGGGTGCGACAACCAGATACTGACCTCGCTCGCCGCCCCGGTGTACACCTGCGACGCCGACGGGCGCATCCTTTCCTACAACGAGGCGGCCGCCGAGCTCTGGGGCCGCCGGCCCGTTCCCGGCCAGGAGCGCTGGACGGGGGCTTGGCGAATCTTCGATGCCGATGGCTCCCCGCTTGAGAGCGAGGGCACCCCCGTCGCCCGCGCCCTCGCCGAGGGGCGGCCCATCCGCGGCATCGAGGTCATCATCGAGCGGCCCGACGGCTCCCGGCGGACCATCCTCCCCCACCCCGAGCCCATCCGGGACGAAACCGGCGCCATCACCGGCGTCGTCAACCTGCTCGTCGACATCACGGAGCGCAAGGAGTTCGAGCGGGCCCGCGCCCTCCTCGCCTCGATTGTCGAGTCCTCCCATGATGCGATCATCAGCGAGTCCCTCGACGGCACCATCACCTCCTGGAACCGGGGAGCTCATCGACTTTTCGGGTACGCCGCCGGAGAGGCCGTCGGCCGCCACAACTCCGTGCTCATCCCGCAGGAGCGGCTCTCCGAGGAGGAACACATCCTCGAGCGGGTTCTCGGCGGCGAAGCCATCGACCACTTCCAGACCGTCCGGATGGCCAAGGACGGACGCCCGATCGACGTCTCTCTCACCGTCTCGCCGATCCGCGGCCCCGACGGCCGGCTGATCGGCGTTTCAAAAGTCGCCCGCGACATCAACGACCAGCAGCGCACCGAGAGCGCCCGCTCGCTGCTCGCCGCCATCGTCGAATCCTCCGACGACGCCATCATCAGCAAGACCCTGGACGGGATCATCACCTCCTGGAACCAGGGGGCGCAGCGCATCTTCGGGTACACCGCCCCCGAGATCATCGGGAAGCCCGTCACCACGCTCATCCCCCGCGCGCGGCTCGCGGAGGAAGCCCACATCCTCGGGAGGCTCCGCCGCGGCGAACGCATCGACCACTTCGAGACCGTCCGCGTCACCAAGGACGGCCGCGAGATCGATATCTCGCTTACGGTTTCCCCGGTGCGCGACGGCGCCGGCCGGCTTGTCGGCGCTTCCAAGGTCGCCCGCGACGTCACCGCCCAGCTCCGCGCCGAGCGGGCCGTGGCCGAGAGCGAGGCCCGGCAACGCACGCTCCTGGCGCTGCTCCCCGTCGGGATCTACGCCTGCGATGCCGCCGGCCGGATCACGTTCTTCAACCGCCGCGCCGTCGAGCTCTGGGGCCGCGAGCCAGGGCCGGAGACCCGTTACGACGGCAGCTTCCTCGCCCGCCAGACGGACGGGACGCCGATCCCGCCGGAGCGGTCAGCCGCCGCGACGGCGCTGCGCGAGGGCCGCTCGTTCCGCGATCTGGAGATCATCGTCGAACGCCCGGACGGCTCCAGTTTCCCCGCGGCGCTGAGCCTCGACGCCGTCCGCTCCGAGCGCGGCGAGGTGCTCGGTCTGATCGCCGTCATCCAGGATATCTCCGTCCAGGTCGCCGCCCGCAAGTCCCTCACCGAGCACCAGCAGCGCCTCGAAGCCGCCGTCGCCGAACGCACCGCCGAGCTCGAAGCCTCCCACCGGCAACTCCGGAACTCCGAGCGCATGGCCGCCCTCGGGACCCTCTCCGCAGGCCTCGGCCACGACATGGGGAACCTGCTACTCCCCGTGCGCGTCAGTCTCGAGGTGCTCGCCGCCGCCGAACTCCCCGAAGGCCTCCGGACCGAAGTCGATCGAATCCGGACATCGGCCAAGTACCTCCAGCAGCTCGCCAGCGGCCTCCGTATGATGGCCCTCGACCCGGACCTCGCACGCAAGCCCGACCCTCTCCACGTCGGCGCGTGGTGGGCCGATGCCGGACTGGTCATCAAGAACGCCCTTCCCCGAGGCGTTGCCCTTGACGCCGACATCGCCGAGGACGCCTGGATCGCCATCTCGCGGCCCGCGCTGACACAGATCGTGTTCAACCTCGCCCAGAACGCCGGGGAGGCCCTCCGCGGCCGCCCGGACGGCGTCGTTCGCGCCACCATTCGGCCCGAGGGCGACAGAGTTGTCATCACCTTCCAGGACAACGGCCCCGGCATGACCCGCGAAGTCCTGGACCGGTGCATGGAGCCCTTCTTCACCACCAAGTCCCGGGGCATCTCGACCGGGCTCGGGCTGGTCCTCGTCGCCGGTCTCACCCGGGAGGCCGGGGGTGAGGTCGCGATCGAGAGCGAACCCGGCCGGGGGACCACGTTCCGGCTCACGTTCCCGGCTGCGTCAGCCCCGGGTCGAGCGCCCGCAGGCCCCCGCGGCCGCGCCCTTGTTGATCTTCATGACGCGAGACTCCGGGCCGTCGTAACGGCCGAACTGCGTCACCTGGATTTCGATGTGCTGGAGGACGCCGGCGGGGCCGCTCCCGACCTTGCCGTCACCGACCATGGGCCGCCATTTGCGGTAGAGCCCGGTCAGGCCTGTAATGTGGTCCTCTTCGCAGAGGCTTCCACGGCCTCCCCCCATATCCTCGCCATCGGAGAACGCCCGCGTCCGGAGTCGATCCGGGTCGCACTCCGCACCGCGGCGGGGCGGAAATCGGAGGTAGTGCCATGATGGCGGCCCAGCAAGCGAGTTGTTCGGTTCTCTGCGTCGACGACAATCCCCACGTCGCCGAGGCGCTTCAGAACAAGTTCCTGCGCGGCTCCCTCTGCACTTGGCTCGGGTGGCTCCCCGACGCCAACAACCTTGTCGAGTGGGTGCTCGAGAATAAACCGGATATTGTTCTCCTTGATATAGACATGCCCGGACGCGACCCCTTCGAAGCGCTCAACGAACTGACCGCCCGCCGCCCCGAAACCAGGACCATCATCTTCAGCGGCCACGTCCGGCGGGAGCTTGTCGACCGGGCCATCGAGGGGGGGGCCTGGGGCTACGTCTCCAAAAACGAGGGCGAGGACCAGCTCATGGACGCCATCGAAAGGGTCCTCGAAGACGAGTTCATCCTCAGCCACGAAGTCCGTTCCATCGTCGACGCGTGACCCCCCGCGGCTTTTCCGACGAAACCGCCCGCGGCCACAACCGGGTACATTCAACTAGCTGGACGCGGTTCGCAACGCCCGGTCCCGCCGCCAGTTCCATGCACAAGGCACGCTCCATACCCCTGCTCGCCGGCCTCGCCCTGGCCCTGCTGCTCCCGGCCGGGTGCCGGTCCCGCATCCCCATCGAGCGCACGCAGTCCGGGCCGATGCGGGCCTCCCCCGTGGTCCGGGGATCCGGAGCGGGGCTGGAGACGTGGTACTGGGTCGTTTCGGACCAACGGATACCGCGCCAGGCAACGACCGATAACACGTCGCCCATCCCCCTCCCGGCCCCGGGCTCCGGGGCATCGGCGATGCCCGATAACTCGCTGGACCAGACCGGCCCCCCGGCCCCCGCGTTCACCGTCATCGACGACAAGCGCGACATCGAGGAGGTTCTCGCGCCCTACGCCGACCGCGCCCTCCCGCTCGGCAGCGAACTGGTGCGGCGTTGGACCGCCAGCGGGCTCCGGCTCTACTCCGTCCCCCGGGCCGACCTCGAGCGGATCGAGGCCCGCCTGCGCCTGATTGCGCCGGTGCAGCGGCAGTGGCTCGGCGAGGTGCCGGCCTGGACGAGCCTGGCCGAGGGTCCCTGGTCCCAGGGCCCGCTCGCGGTGTACCTCGCCGGCGACACGGTCCGTCTCGAGCCCGGGCGCATCCAGCTCCTCGCCCGGGCCTGGAC
>JAEYVB010000354.1 GCA_023429345.1 Planctomycetota bacterium | reverse complement strand
GTCCTGGAGGATGAGGCGGGCGCGGAGCGACTCCCCCGTGAAATCCCGGACAAGAAGGCCGATCCTGGGCGTCGCAGGCGCCTCGACGACGTTTACGGGCGAGTTGGTGGACAGCCGGACGCGCGGGAGCTGGACGACGGCGACGTCGTCGAACCACGCTGAAATGGGAAAGTCCTGCTCCCACACCTGGTGATCGCCCAAGGCGGAGGGCTCGAACTGTTCGGGTTGGAGCAGCTCCAGATCAATCTGAAGGAAGGCAGCGCCGGTGAGGGAATCCGGGAGGGCGACGGTGACGGGAGTCCATTCCCCTTCGGACACTACGAGCGTGCTCCGCCGCTCAGCGCCGGGCATGGGCCGGCTCGCGTGGTCAAGATACCGGGCCGAGATGGCAGCGCGTGCGAGTCGCAGGTTGCGGGTCCGGACACGCGCCGACACCATGTACTCGGTGCTGGCAAAGACGGGGATGACCCCGGTATCCAGACGCAGCGATGCGCTCCCGCTTTGCACATCCAGACGCACCGAGCCGGCGCCGCCGTGGGCGACAGAGTCGTCGAGCGTCGCCGAGTTGTGGGTCGGAAACCCGGTGCTGCCCGCCGCCCGAGACTCGTCATGGGCCATCGACCAGAACCGCGGGATGTCGTAGATCTCGGCGGGGACGGGCTCGAAATCGAACGCCCGAACCAGGCGTTCCGAGGCCGCGGGGCGGCTGATCCGGGGCTCATCCCCCTGCTGCGCGGGCGCGGCCGCGGCGGTCAGACAGAGGGCCAGGACCGTACAAAGCGGCCGGGGTCGCGGGGCGGGGCTCATCGAGGGTGTTATCGGCTCAACTCGGGCCGCGGGTGAACGGTTACTGCCGCATCCAGCGCTCGAGGTCGGGGGGTCTGTAGGCCATCCCGAGGGTGGCTGGTCCGCCGTTGAACTCCACCGGCGGGGGCTCCGCGATTGCTCCCGAGTGGGCCAGTACGAGAGAATCGACGGGGAGCGCTTGAGGCGTGGGTACCGCCGCGGCCGCGAAGGGCCCAGGGATCGACGGCGGGGACGATGGTTGGCGCAGCATTATCAGTGTTGCGGTGGATAGCGTCGTCGTCACGACAAGGAGAGCGCCGGCCTGAGCGGCGCGGCGGCGGCGGCGCCGGGCCCGAACGGCCGAGAGGAACGCCACCGGGGGAGGTTCCGGGGGACGATCGAAGTGGTTGAAAATCCCGTGCATGTCCTTCATCGGGCGGCTCCCACGGAGGCGTCGGGCTCTGGCTCCAGATCATTGCGCAGCCGGTCGATCGCGGCGCGGTATCGGGAGGCGGCGGTGTTGCGGTTCATCCGGAGGGCCAGGGAGATCTGGTCAAAGGTGAGCCCCGCGATGTGCTTCAGGACGACAATCTCGCGGTCGCGGCGCGGGATGGCGTCGAGAGCATCCCGCAGCCACGGCTCTCCATCGGGGCCAACGTCGTTCTGGGGAACGGGCAGCCTCCGCAACCTGGCGGACGATCGCCGCTCGGACCGGAAGTGACTGATGGCGACGTTGCGGGTCAGGCGGACCATCCACGAGGTCACATCGTCGATGGACCGGATGGTCGATCGCGGCTGGGCGAGGAGTTGAAGGAAGACGGTCTGAACAATGTCGGAGGCGGTCTCGGGGTTCCGGACGATCGCCCGGGCGTACGCCCAGAGGCGCGGCGAGAAACGGGCCCACAGCGCTTCGGCGGCGGGCCCGTCCCCCTTGTGGGTGCGGATCAGGAGCTGGCGATCGGTGGCCCGCATCGCTCAGTTTCGCGCCGGCGGCGCGGGCGGCTGGTAGGAATCCAGCTTCGCCGCGGCGGTATCACGGTCGTTGCGGGCACGCTCGGCCGACGAGAAGGCTTTGCGGAGGGCGGGGCCGACAACCACCGTGACAGGGCCGAACTCGCCGGCCTTCACGCGGGCCTCCAGTGTTGCGAGCCGCGAAAGGGCGACATCGCTCTGCCAGGCGAGCAGAAGCTCGTCGTAGTAGCGGTCCGCCTTGTCGAGCGCTGCGCGGAACTCATCGGTCCGCATCATGGCGATCGCGTCCAGGATCGGCTGCTGGATCGTCTCCGGGGTCGACAGCATCGGCACCGTCTCCGCCACGAACCGGGAGCTGCCGCCGTCGCCGCTGTAGGTCCTCCGCACCCATCCGAGCATCAGCGCCTGCTCGCCCCTGATGGCGGCCACCATGCGGTAGGGGTCCCGCTCGTCCAGGGCGCGGATGGCGGCGAGGATCTCGTCGCGGCCGCCGGCGCTGAGCCGGGCCGAGCCGATGAGGGTTTCCACTTCCTCGTTCGCGGAGCCGGCCATTGCCATGGCGACAAGAGATGAGATCATGATGCCGTCCCGGGAGAGGTGGTCGGCCGCCCGGTAGAGGGCCGCCATGCGCTCGGCCGCGGCGTCAGGATCGCCGCTGATCAGTTTCTCGCGGGCATCCAGCCGGACGGCGCGTGCGAGCGGCCGGATTGCGCCGAGATGCGGAAGGAGTGTGGCGGGGCCGTTCTCGATGGGGATGGAGAAGTCGCAATGCTCGCGGCGGGAGGCGATAATGAAGTCCTCGACCGCGGACTCTGAGATATACGGGACCGCCCGGGTGTATGTCTCGGGCATGCGGGAGCGATCGAGGTTGTCGCCGATCTTCTTCCAATCGATATCGCCCAGGGGGGCCAGGCCGCCGCCGAGGTGGCTTGTGTGGGTGAGCGCCGTGTAGCTGGCGCGCCAGTACTCGACCGCGGCGTTGGGGCCGCTATCCGGGGTGGCCTCCTGAGCGTACAGGGGCATGCCGAATGCCACGGCGGAGGCGATGATGGCGAGCGACCGGCGGGAGCGGGATAGATGCACGGGAATCTCCTGTGGGGGTGTCACTGGAAAGACGCCGCCGCGGCCGGCCTGTGTGGGCTTCTACGACCATTTTGTGGAAGCGAAAAACCGCGCTCGGAATGGGAGTCTCAGCTGGACCGGCCGCTGAGCCCACGGAAACTGGCGATCGTGATGGCCAGTACAGCCCCGGCGCTCAGGACATAGAAGGCGAAGGCCCCGATAAGCCAGGCCATGAACTGGCCGAAACCGACACGGATGTCCGTCATTTCGTAGTCGGTCAGTTCCGGGCGGAAGCGTGGCAGGTCGGCCACGGCGTCGCAGGCGCTGCCGGCCATGAAGGCGGGGTTGAGGGCGTAGGGAACCTTCTGGAAATCTTCCCAGCGGTCCGTATCGATGACGTCGCCGAACCAGCCGACCAGCCCGAGGACAATCCAGAGGCCGATCCAGAGGCCCAGGCCGATGCAGAGATTGACCACCGCGCCGACGATGCCCTTGCGGAACGCGAGGCTGACGTACTGGCCCGTGGCGGTGAGCAGAAGAACGGGTCCCGCGAGAATGAGCACGTACTGACCGACAAAGACGGGCGGGATGGCGCCGGCGAGGACGGCGATGACAAAGTGCAGGACGGCGAGCGTGGGCAGGAACCATTGGGCGCGGAGCGACCCCAGGAACTTGCCCACGACCACCTCGCTTCCGGTGACCGGGGTCGTGAGGAGCACCTCCCATGTCCGCCCCTCGCGTTCGGAAGCGATGCCGCCCGTTGTCATGAAGATCCCCTGCACCATCACGATGAGCGCCCCGAGCACGGCGATGGTCATGTGCAGGCCGTACTCGTGGAGCCCTACACGGAGGTACAGCAGGAGGAGGCCGCCGAGCGAGACCCCGATGACCGCCCGGCGCAGCAGGCGGGAACTGATGCCCGCGCGGCGCAGTTCGCGCCAGAGGATGGGCCTGTCGGAGACGGTGCGGTTCTCCCGCTCGGCCAGCCCCACCTTCGGCGGCTCCTCCTGCGGCTCGACGGCGCTCTCGAGGGCTGCGCCCTCCGCGGGGACCTCGGCGCGCCTCCGCCGGCCGCGGCGCGGGGCGATCCGGTTCGATTCTCCACCGTCCTTGCGCATTACGCGTCGGAGGGCGACGACAGAGATGCCGGTGATGACGCCCGACATGAGGAGGTTGTACAGGCTGTTCACCACCCAGACGGGGCCGACGGTCACCAGGCCGACCGGGTTGGCCCCACCGCCGAGGCCCAGGCCGTCGAGCAGGCGGTACAGCAGAGGCGAGTGGACGCTGACCGTGGGGATCTCGCTGCCGGTGATGAGCGTCTGGCTCAGGCCGAGGAGCGCGTAGGGGGCGGCGGTGGCGGCCACCTGCTCGTGGAATGGGTACGTCACGCGCCCGTAGTAATCATCATTGATGACGTAGAAAAGGATCGCTTCGATCGCCGTGGGCGCTCCCTGGACGAGCACGAGCGAGAGCAGAGCGAAGAGCGCGGCCGAGGTGGCCCGCCGGTGCCAGATGGAGTAGAGCACCCCCAGCGACGCGCCGAGGACCGCGATCGAGAGCGACACGCCGGTGTACGCCAAGACGATCCCTGGTTCCAGGCCCCCGAAGACGCGGATGGCCAGGAGCACGGGGGCGGAGATCAACGCGAGGATGACGATCTGCACGAGGCGGCTGGTCATCTTGCCCAGGATGATCTCCCCCGCGCCCAGGGGGGTCGTGAGGAGCGTGGAGAGGCTGCGGGCGCGGCGTTCGTCGCAGATCACCGGCGAGGCCAGCATCGGCGCGATGAGCGCGAGTGCGAGGAACTGGAACCACATCGCGACCATCGTCATCGAGGGCGCCAGCTGCTGCAGGTCCTGCATGTGCTGCACCGCGGACCTCTGCATGCCGCTGGTCCGGGCGCCCCAGAAGGCGATCCCGATGAGCGCGAGGAGTCCGAGCGTGTACACGAACCGCAGGATGTAGGTGCCGCGCCGGCGGCCGGCGGCCCGGACCTCCTTCTGAAAAATGGGGCCGAACAGGGCGGTGGCCGGGTTGGGCAGTCGGAATCTCACTGCAGGGCGCCCTTGGTGAGCTTCAGGAAGGCGTCCTCCAGTTTCATCTGCTGGGGCGCGAAGCCGGCGATGCGCACGCCGGAGGTGATCAGGAGCTCCAGCAGGAAGTGATGGCTCTGCTGGTCGGGCACGAGCTCGACGATCAGTTGGCCGTTCTCCCGCGCGGCGTTGGCCACGCGCGGGTCGCGGATGACGATCGCCTCCGCGGCCTCGGGCGTCGAGGGCTCCTCGAAGCGGATGGCGATCCGCTCCCCGCCCCGCACCTTCGTGTAGGCGTCCGCGATCGACCCGGAGTACAGCAGCTTGCCCCGCTCGATGATCCCGATCGAGGAGCACATCTCCGCGAGCTCCGACAGGATGTGGGAGCTCACCATGATGCACTTGCCCATGCGGCCGAGCTCCTGGATCAGCGATCGCATCTCGATCCGGGCCCGCGGGTCCAGGCCGCTGGCGGGCTCGTCGAGCAGGAGCACCTTGGGCTCGTGGATCAGGACGCGTGCGACACCCAGGCGCTGCTGCATGCCGCGCGAGAGCGAATCGACCATCGCCTTCTTTTTTTCGGTCAGGTCGGTGAGCTCCAGCACCGAATCGATGATGGACCGACGCCGGGCCCGGGGGATCCGGAACGCGGCCGCGAAGAACTGGAGATACTCGTCGACCGTGAGGTCGTCGTACACGCCCAGAAAGTCGGGCATGTAGCCGAGAATCCTGCGTATCTGCGGGCCTTCACGCATCACGTCGAAGCCCCCCACCGCCGCCCGGCCCGAGTCGGGGCTGAGCAGGCAGGCGAGGATCTTCATGGTTGTGCTCTTGCCGGCGCCGTTGGGGCCGATGAAGCCGAATATCTCGCCCGGGCCGATCTCCAGCGACAACCGGTCGACCGCGACGAGCGTGCCGAACCGCTTGGTGAGGTCCTGGATGGCGATCATCGGTGCGCTGCTCATGGCATCAGTTCCGGCGTGCTCTGGGGGAGCGGGATCACCAGGCGGAGAATGCGCGTGGTGCTGTAGCGGGCCTGCCAGGAGAGCCTCGGGCCAGCCGGCCAGTTGTCGACACGGAGGTAGACCGCGGCGTGGCGCTCGCCGGCCGCGTAGTGGTCGACGACGCTGCCGCGGCCGAAAGCGCCGGGCAGGAACAAAACCGGTCCCGGATCGTCCGAGGTGTCGGCGGCCATGCCGCCATACTCGCTGACGCCGCGCTCCGATTGCCAGCCGTAGGGAACTTTCGGCAGAAGGGGGCCGAAGCGTCCGCTCCACTCGCCGGTGTCGTGCGCGCCGATCGGCGCGGGTTCGGACGGACCGCCCGCCAAAGTCTCGTTGATCGCCGCGTTGGGATTCTGCATAGCTGCGCCGGGGTCCTGCCGCTGCGGCGCTCCGACGGCCAGCCGCCACCCGGCCCCGTCGCGGAGTGCGGCATCCATGACAACCGCGCCCGCGGGCAGGCCCAGGACGGTCGCGTTCCAACCCTGGGCGTCGCGGGTGAGGCGCACCTGCAGATTCAGGCGTTCTCGCGATTGATCCATCATGGTCCGAAACGTCCAGATCGGCACCGTCATGCGAGTGAGCGGCGCCCCGCGTGTCGAGCCCGCTTCGCCGCCCGCGGCCGCCTGCAGCACGGGCACCACCGCCCCGCCGCGGCCGCCGCCCTCCCAGTAGTACATCGGCGGCGCGATGCCGCGCCACCAGGATGTGGGCTCGGTACCCTCGAGATTGACGCGGCCGGACTGGGACGCGTAGAGCCCGGTCACCGCGGTGAACCATCCGTGCGTTGCGCGGGCGAACGGAGAACCGGGCGTCGGAGTGCAGACCGCATCGACGACGGCGAGGCGGTTGAACTGGGTCGGCTCCGTGCGGATCAGGGGGGGGAGCGAGTACGCGCCCAGACCGGCCAGAGCGATCCAGCCGAGCGCTGTCAGCCAGGACCGCTGCGAACGGCGCAGCTTCCGGAGGACGAAGTAATCGACCGGTCCGACGAGAGCGGCCAGCAACAGCACGCAGATCACGATCGTGAGAAAGACCGATTCGCCGACGAACGGCACTCGTCCGGCGCGCTCGATGGCCGCGCCGATCGCGACGGAGGAGGGAGGTTGATACCCCCAGTAGTTCTGCGAACCGCTCGGGGCCTGCAGGAGATCGGCACCGATGGTCTCGAGCGCATCGCGCCAGATCGCCCCGGCGCTCCGGCCGGAGAGCACCTCCGTGGCGCGGGCGGGGTCGAGTCCGACCACCGTCACCCAACCCAGCTCGACCGGACCCTCCGCTATCAGCCCGGAGGTTGCCCGCTCGGGCTCCCCGTCCGTCCAGCGGAGCGACCACAGCCCCGCGCGTCCGGCATCCGTGAGTGTGATGCGCCGCTGGGGGGCTGTTGCGGCGGCCGGCGTCAGCGGCTCGTGCCGCATCCCGGTGTCTTCGAGCGCCTCGGCGCGACGCTGGAGCTCCCGGTCGAACTCGCGCACCGCATCGTCGACCTCCTCCGGGACGGGCCCGAGCTCGACGGGCCCGAGCTCGACGGGTCCGAGCTCGACGGGGGGCGGGGCCTCGGACGGGAGCCACCGTCGCCATTCATCGCCCGCCGTGGCGGCGAGGACGACCAGCCTCCCTCCGGACCGCACCCAGTCGCCGATCGCCTCGATGGCCCGCGGATCTACTTCGGAGGCGGCATCCGCGTTCACGACCAGGGCGGTTACCGCGTCGTACGCGGGCCAACTGAGCGGGAGGTCTGCCGGCTCGTACCTTGAGAACGTCGCGCCGTACCACAGGTTCGAGCCCCCGGTCGCCGCTCCGAAGCCCGTGCGCTGGATGTTGTAGTCGAACGCCGCATGGCTCCATTGGGCGAGGGCATCCCCGGCGCTGACCCGCCCCACACTCACCACCAAGCCGACCTGCTCCGCCTGCACAAAGGGCGGGAGCTGGAGCACCCCTGCCATGCCGTACGACACCGACGCCAACCGGCGTCCCCGCTCGTCGATCGCGGAGACCGTCAGACGCGAGACGTTCATAGGTATCGCGGCGACCGCCTGGATGCGCGTCGTCTGGCCCGGGGTGGTCGCGAAGGGGACCGCGATCTGCGAGGTCTGGGTGTTGTCCTGCGGGTACTCGATGACGATCGTGCCGGCGACTGGTCTTTCCATCGCCCCGATCTCGACGAGCACCGGACCCCAGCGGTCGGCGGGGATGGCGTTGCCCCAGCCGAAGGTGGTAAAGATGCTCACCTCCCCCGAAGGGGCGCGGGCAGCGGCGCCTTCCGCCTCGTTCTGCCCCGCGGCCGGGGCCACAACGAGGCACAGGAAGAGCAGCGGAAGCAGGACCGTCCAGCCGCAGCGCTTCAATGCACGGATCGTTCCTCGCGCGACTCCGCTCACGGACTACCTCTAGAACTGCACCTTGCGGTTGTAGACCCACCACTCAAAGAGCACGATTCCGAAGCACGCCAGCAGCAGCCACGGCCAGAGACGCTTGATGGCCCTGGTCTCGCTGGTGTCGTTGGCCGCCACTTCGCGCGAGGCAAAGGAGAGATGGGCGGCCGCGGCGACATCCGACTCGGGGGATGAGAGGAGGTTGGCGGCGAAGGGGCGGATGGCCCGATCGCCATCGACGGCGTCGGTCGGGCCGGGCGGGCCCTGCCAGGAGACCATGTACACGCCGGAACGCTGGATGGGTCCATAGACGATCTTGCCGTCGGGCGCGGGCTCGCCGATGCTGGCTTGTTCGCCACCGGGCAGGCGGACTTTCACATCCTTCACGCCGGGCGGGATGTGGTCGGTGAGCACGCCGCCGGGCTGGACCATCTGGCCGAGCCCCGCCGTATCGTCGCCCAGGTGCGCGACGGCCTGGGCGAGGAACACAACCATTGAAATCTCGAAGGGCCAGTTCGACTTTGCGAGATCGAACGGGACGACGATCGCGTGCGATTCGGCGGTGCTGAACTCGACCATCGCCGGCCCATGGTCGGCGGTCGCCAGCACCACCGCCCCGGACCCTTTGGGGATTTCGAGCTTGCGGGACTCGGCGATCACGATCGGCTCGAGCGCGACACCCCGGAGCGCGGGGTGATCGCGCGACCAGTCCAGGAAGGTCGCGGCATCCCCCTTGCCGCCATCGATCAGCATGTCGGGCGCCTGCGGGACGGTCCCCAGCACCAGGTAGCGGCCGGGGGGCAGCGGCGAGGGGGCATCCTTGGGCTGTGTGGGCAAGTAGCCGTCGAGGATGACAACGTCGTACTCGTGCCCCTTGGCCTGCGCACGCTTCTGCTCGAACGCCTCCGGCGAGAGCAGTTCGAGTTTCGAGTACGGCATTTTGGCGAGCGCATCGTGCAGGAAGTCGTTGCTCGTCGTGACCACCGCCACGGCCAGCTTCTTCGCCGGCGGGACGACCAGCCACGCCGAGTTGTCGACCGAGAGCACATCGCCCTCCGGCGGGCTCAGTCGCACGGTGATAATGCCGCCCTGCGGCCGCTCGATGTGGAACACGGTCCCGTTGGTGCCGGGGGTGAGGGCGGGGCCCGGCTCACCGGGGGCGGGCGGGGCGTTGCCCGAGGGCGCCGCGGCCGCGGGGAGCTCGACCTCCTTGATGCCCACCAGGTTGCCGTCGATCTGGCATTCGACGTCGACGGAGCGGGCGGAGGCGGC
>JAEYVB010000351.1 GCA_023429345.1 Planctomycetota bacterium | reverse complement strand
GCTGCTGGGGATCGGGGTGTGGGCCTCGCGTCGCGAGCGGGGCACCCAGGGGTTTTTCCTGGGCGGGCGGAAGATGCCGGTGTGGGCGGTCGCGGCCAGCGTGCTGGCAACGGCGACCACGGCCGCGACTTTCATCGGCGGCCCGGAAGAGGCGTACGTCGGGAACCTGACCTACCTGTCGACCAACATCGGGACGGTGCTGGGCGTGGTGGTCGTGGCGTTCTTATTCATTCCCGCGTTCTACCGCCACAACGTGACCACGGTGTACGACCTCCTGGAGCGCCGCTTCGGCTACGGCGGGAAGGTCGCGGCGAGCTGGGTGTTCATGATCGGCCGTGTCTTCGCCAGCGGCTCGCGCGTGTTCGTGGCGGCGCTCCCAGCGGCGTGGATCCTCTTCGACGGCGCGGATGCCCCGCGCATGCTGGCCGCGATCTCGGTGCTGGTGGCCCTGGGCATCCTCACCGCCTTCTTCGGCGGCATCCGCACGGTGATCTGGACCGATGTCCTTCAGGTAAGCGTGATGATCCTCGCGGCGGGCGCTGCGCTGGTCGTGCTGCTGCGCGCCATCCCGCTGGACCTCGCGCAGATCGTCTCGACGCTCTCGGAGACTCGGGTAGGGGCGGGGAGCAAACTGACGGTACTGGATACGGGACTCGGGAGCGGGCGTGGCGTCGATCTCGCCGCCCCCTACACGCTGCTCACCGCCGTCAGCGGCTTTGCCCTCCTGAGCATCGCGGCCTACGGGACCGACCACGACCTCACGCAGCGCATGCTCACGTGCAGGACGGCCGTGAAGGGCGGAGGGTCGGCCCTCCTGGCGATGGCGATCAACCTGCCGGTCGTCGCCATCTTCATGAGCATCGGGTTGCTCCTGCACATTTACTACCGGCGTCCCGACCTGATGGGCAGCGCTGGCCCGGAGAGCGTGCCCGCGGCGTCCAAGGATGTGTTCCTGCGTTTCATCCTCGACGCGATGCCCCCGGGGCTCACCGGGCTGATGATGGCCGGGCTCTTCGCCGTGGGCGTGGGGAGCCTCAACAGCGTGCTGGCGGCGATGTCGGCGGCCTTCGTCAACGATGTGTACCGGCCCATGCGCCCCGGCCGCGGCGATGGGCACTACCTCTGGGCCGGGCGCGCGGCCGTGATGGGGTGGGGGATCGTGCTGGGCGGGTTCGCGGCGGTGTGTGTTTTCTGGTTCGGCGCCGGCGACGACACCATCCTCTCCTTCGTGCTCGGGGCGATGACCTTCGCCTACGCGGGGTTGCTGGGGGTGTTCCTCACCGCGCTCCTCACCCCGCTGGGCAACACGTTCTCGGCGATCGCCGCCCTCGCGACCGGCTTCATCGCTGTGCTGCTGATGCAGCCGCAGGTGTGGTCCCTCTGGACCGGGGCCATGGTCTGGTCGCGGGCCACCCCCGGCGTCGAGGATGGCTTCCGCCTCGGCGAGCTCACGCTAGCCTTCCCCTGGCGGCTCACCATCGCCACCGCGCTCTCCTTCCTGGTGTGCGCATCGGGCCCACCCCGGGAGCAGGGGGCCGGGCGTGCCTGACCCCGCCGATCTTGCCCCCCTCCTCATCCCCCGCCCGGCGCGGCTGGATCTGCACGGCGGCCGCGCCAAGGCCCCGGCACAGCCGCGGGTAGTGCGCGATCCGTCGCTCCCCGCCGGCGGGTACCGCCTGACAGTCACGGCCAGCGCGGTCGAGATCGTCGCGGGGCCGGGGGCGGGGGTGCGGCACGCCGAGTGCACACTCGACCAGCTCCGGGCACAGTACGGCGCCTGCCCCCCCTGCTGCACCATCGACGATTCCCCGGCGTTCGCTACGCGAGGCATGATGCTCGACATCTCCCGCGACCGCGTGCCCACGATGGACCACCTCTTCCGCCTTGTGGACCACCTCGAAGCGCTCAAGCTCAACCACCTGCAGCTCTACACCGAGCACACCTTCGCCTACCGCGGCCACGAAGAAGTCTGGCGCGGGTGCGACCCCTTGACGCCCGCCGAGGTCATAGAGCTCGACGCCCGTTGCCGGGCTCGCGGCGTCGAGCTGGCCGCCAACCAGAACTGCTTCGGGCACCTGGCGAGATGGCTGCGGCTTCCCGAGTACGCGCACCTGGCCGAGACGCACGGGTCCTGGCAGTTCGAGTACGGCGGCGAATCATTCCCCCGTTCCGGCCCCTTCAGCCTCTGCCCCACCGACCCAGCATCGCTCGAGTTCGTCTCGGACCTGCTCGAGCAGCTCCTCCCCTGCTTTACCGCGGGGCCGGTCAACATCGGCGGCGATGAGACCTTCGATGTGGGCGCGGGTCGCTCGGCGACGGCGGTGCTGGAGCGGGGGCGGACCGCCGTGTGCATGGAGTTCATCCGCCATGTGGGTGACCGGGCCCGGGCGCTGGGGAAGCGGCCGCAGTTTTGGGCGGACATGGCTCTCCGCGACCCTGCCGCCGCCCCCGGCGATGCCGTCGCGCTCGTGTGGGACTATGAGCCCGGCTACCCCTGGACCAACGCCTGCGCCCGGCTCCGCGGCGCCGAACTGGAGGCCTGGGTCTGCCCCGGCACAAGTGCCTGGCGCTCCATCACCGGCCGGACCGCCGAGCGGCGGGCGAACCTCCAGGAGGCCGCTGCGCAGGGCGCCGCCGCGGGCGCGACCGGATTCCTGATCACCGAATGGGGCGACACCGGCCACCACCAGCAGTGGCCCATCACGCTGCACGCCGTGGCCGAGGCCGCCGATGCGGCCTGGACCGGCGGCGCAGCGGGGTACGACCCGCGCGCCGCAGCCCTGCACATCTTCGGCGACCGGACGCTCGGGATCTCCGCGTGGCTGGACGAGCTTGGGGATGCCGACCTCCCTCTCCGGGACGTCTGCGGCCGGCGCGGTGATGAATGCGGCCCGAAGCGTCTCCGCAACTCGAGCGCCCTGTTCGTGGACCTGCACATGCCGCTCGCAGACACCCCCGCGGTCGATGCCCGCACCCGCCGCGGACTCCTCAGCGCGCCAGCGCCCGCGTGGGAGGCCGCGATCGATCGCCTGCGGGCGCTCGAGGGCGATGCCCGCTGGCGCAGCACGCCGGACATGACCGCCGAGATCCGGCACACCCTCGACACCGCCCTTCTCGCCGCCGAGCGGGCCCTGCTGCGGCGAGGCGGTCGCGGACCGAAAGCGCGTGACCAACTCGCCGACCGCCTCAGCGCCCTCACGGCCGAGCATGAGCGGCTCTGGCTCCTCCGTTCCCGGCCGGGCGCGCTGCGCTCGAGCGCGGATCACTACCGGCGGGTGCTCGACGATCTCCGCGCGTGGGGCGGCGCGGGCGGCGGAGGTGTCTCGTGACCCGCACAGTCGTCGGATGCATGACGGGCACGAGTATCGACGCTCTCGACGCCGCCCTGGTCGGGATCGAAGGGCACGGCCTCGCGATGACGGCCCGCTTCGTGCGGGGCATTGCGCGCGACCTCGCGCCGGTCCGTGACCGCCTGCGGGCCCTGGCCGACCAGCACCCTATGACCGCCGGCGACATCGCAACGCTCGCCCACGACTTCGCCCTTCTGCACGCGGCTGCGATCGCCGACCTGCTGGGCGAGAGCGAACGCCCCGACCTGGTGTGCATCCACGGCCAGACGGTCTACCACCGGCCGCCCCTCAGTTGGCAACTGATGCAGCCGGCGCCGATCGCGGCCGCGCTCCGCGCCCGCATCGTCTTCGACCTCCGCGCGGCCGATCTCGCCGCCGGGGGCCGGGGGGCCCCCATCACGCCTCTGGCGGACTGGGTCCTGTACGGCCGTCGCGAGCCCCTCGAAGTGGTGAATCTCGGCGGGTTCTGCAACATCACCGCCCTCCCGCCGCGGGACCCCGTCGGCATCCCGGAGATCCGCGGCTCCGACGTGTGCGCCTGCAACCAGTTGCTCGACGCGGTCGCACGGCTGACCACCGGCCGCCCCTACGACGAGAACGGCGCCCTGGCCGCGGCGGCCCTGCCCGACGAAACCGAGCTCCGCCGCTTGGTTGCGCTCCTCGACCGCCAGGCCCGCTCGGGCCGCAGCCTGGGGACCGGCGATGAACTCCACGCCTGGATCGGAAGCGTCCGCCACGAGCATGAGCCCGCCGTCATCGCCTCCACCGCCTGCGAAGCGCTGGGCCGCGTCATCGGGTCCCGCCTCGCGGCCCGCACTGTGATCCTGGCCGGCGGGGGTGTCCGCAACTCCACCCTCGCGGCGGCCATCCGCGCCCACACCGGCGCGGAGGTGGTCCGCTCCGACGAGGTCGGCATCCCCGCCGAGTACCGCGAGGCCGCGTGCTTCGCAGTGCTCGGCGCCCTCTGCGAAGACCGTGTGCCCATCACGTTGCCGGGCGTGACCGGGCGCAAGGACCCCGCGCCCATCGCGGGCACCTGGGTGCTGCCATGACGACACCGACCACGACGCCGCCCCCCCCATTGCCCCCGGATCGATCGCACATCGCGACCGAGCAGCGCAACCCACGCACCATGGGGCTGCACCGCATGACCGTCGCCGAGTGCGTGCGAGCCATCCACGAGGAAGACCGGGAGGTGCTGATCGCCCTCGAACGGGCGCACCCCGCCCTCACAGTCTTCATAGAGTCCGCTGAGAACGGCTTCCGCGCCGGGGGACGGCTCATCTACCTCGGCGCGGGCACCAGTGGGCGACTCGGTGTGCTGGACGCCTCGGAGGCCCCTCCCACCTTTCAGGTCGAACCCGGGCGGGTGGTCGGGATCATCGCTGGCGGAGACCCGGCGCTGCGCCGCTCGAGTGAAGGGCTCGAAGATGACCCCGGCGGCGCGGCCAGCGAGCTCGAGAGTCTCCGCCTCGACCGCCGGGATGCCGTGCTGGGGATCGCCGCCGGGGGGACCACCCCCTTCGTCCTGGGCGGGCTCCGCCTTGCCAAGGACCGCCCCGAGCCGCCCCTCACCGGGCTCCTGGTGTGTTCGCCGGTGCCGCGGCCGCCGGGCGCCGACCACCTGATCGTGCTGGATACCGGCCCGGAAGTGCTCACCGGCAGCACGCGCATGAAAGCGGGCACCGCCACCAAGCTGGCGCTCAACACCATCTCGACAACGCTGATGGTGCGGTCCGGGCGGGTCTACGAGAACCTCATGGTGGACCTGCGGGCGTCCAACGACAAGCTTCGGGACCGTGCGGTCCGGATCGTCATGGCCCTCTCCTTCCTCGACCGCGCGGCCGCCCTGACACTCCTGGAATCAGCCGGGGGCAACGCCAAGGTCGCGATCGTGATGGACCGGATGAAAATCGATCGCATGGAGGCGGAAGCCCTGCTGGCCCGGTCCGGCGGACGCCTCGGCGAGGCCCTCGGGTAACGGATGCGCCGGTCCCACGGAGTTTGCCCAATTAGAACTGGGGCACCCTGGTTCTGCCCCCCCCGGAACCCTGGACACGCGGATGTCGAAGAAAGCACCCCGAAATCGCAACTCTGTGGTATGCTTGAAACTCCCCGGGGGGCGTTCTCCTCGCGGGGGTGTGGGGCCCGGGAG
>JAEYVB010000281.1 GCA_023429345.1 Planctomycetota bacterium | reverse complement strand
GTCTCCGGCGTCGCCAAGGCCGGGGAGGATGAAGGCGCGGTCGTTCAGGCAACGATCGATCGCCGCGGTGTAGATCGGCAGGCCCGGATGGTCCGACTGCAATCGGCGGATGCCCTCGGGCGCGGCGACCAGGCAGATGACGCGGAGGTCCTCGGCGCCCGCCTGCCGGAGGATCGAGATCGCGGCGCTCGAGGATCCGCCGGTTGCGAGCATGGGATCGACGAGCATCACCGGACCGGCGTTGAGGTCGCGCGGGAGCCGCTTCAGGTAGGCGACGGGCTCGAGCGTGGCCTCGTCGCGGTACATGCCCAGGTGCCCGACGCGCGCCTCGGGCATCATCTCGAGCACTCCCTCGGCCATGCCCAGCCCGGCGCGGAGGACCGGGACGACGGTGATCTTGCCGGCGAGGCGCAGGCCGCGGGTCCGCTCCATGGGCGTGCGTACCTCGATGGACTCGGTGGGGTAGGTCCGGGTGGCTTCGTAGACCATGAGCCCAGCGATCTGGTAGAGGAGCGCGCGGAAGGGGCGGTGGCTGGTGGAGGCGTCGCGGAGGTAGGTGAGCTTGTGCTGGATGAGCGGGTGATCGAAGACGACCACGCCGGGGAAGTCGGGAGTCTCTGGGGGCATCCGCCCCAGCGTACACGGACCCGGGCCTTTGGTGGGGCGGGCGTGAACGGCGGTTCCCTACGATGAGAACATCCTCACCCCCGCGCGCGTATAACCGATGTCCGGGAGGAGACTTGTCCGAGTGAGTTCCGACGCCGCACACAGCCCTGATTCAGGGAGCCGTCTCGCCGCCACCGCACTCGGCCGCGCGGTGCGGGCCACGCGGTCGGGGCTGCGGAGGTACCCTAGGGCGCTGATGGATTCGGTGCGGAAGCCCGTGCTTCCGGTGTGCATCCCGGAGGCGGTCGAATCGCTGGACCTCTCCGAGCACGACCTGGCGGCGGTGTGGCTCGGGCACGGGAGCGTGCTGGTCCGCGCGGGCGGGCTCACCATCCTGATGGACCCGGTGTTCTCTGAGCGCATCGGGATGAGCGTTGGTCCGATGACCTTCGGCCTGCCGCGGCTGAACGCCTGCCCGCTGTACCCGGAGCACATGGCCCCGGTCGACCTCATCCTGATCTCGCACGCGCACTTTGACCACCTGGATAAGCCCACGCTGAAGCGGCTGGCCTCGCCGGCGACCACCGTGGTGACGGCGCGGAAGACGGCGCGGCTGATCCCGTCCGGGTTCGGGGATGTGGTCGAGCTGGACTGGGACCAGAAGCTGCGCTTCCGCGGCGTGGAGCTCTCATCGCTCCGCCCGGCGCACTGGGGCGCCCGCACGGCCATCGATCGCAAGCGCGGGTACAACAGCTACCTGCTGCGGACCGACGACCACGGCGTGCTCCTGGCCGGCGACACCGCGTTCACCGACGCCTTCAACCACCTGACCGACCTGACGCTCGCCGTGATGGGCATCGGGGCGTACGAGCCCTGGCAGCACGCGCACGCCACGCCCGAGCAGGTGTGGCGGATGTTCCAGGCCACGCGCGCAGCGCACCTGCTCCCGGTCCATCACAGCACCTTCCCGCTGGGCGATGAGCACATCGACGAGCCGATGCGCCGGCTGCTGGCGGCCGCGGCCGATAACCAGCACCGCGTCGTGGTGGCCCGCCCGGGCGAGATCTGGACGCGGCGGTCCGGGTCGGCGGCGTGAGCCCGGCCGCGGTCGGCCGGTATGATTGATCAGGCCATGCCCGAAGCACCGACCCAACAGAAGCAGAGCAAGCCCGCGGAGCCGGCGGTCGAGCAGCCGAAGCTGTGGCACGTGATCCTGCTGAACGACGACCACCACACGTACGAGTACGTGGTGCTGATGATGCAGTCGCTCTTCGGCCACCCGATCGAGAAGGGCGTGCAGATCGCCAAGAAGGTGGACACCGAGGGCCGCGCGATCTGCATGACGACGCACAAGGAACTGGCGGAGTTGAAGCAGGAGCAGGTCCACGGCTTCGGCAGGGATCCGCTGATGGACTCGTCGGAGGGATCGATGTCGTGCGTCATCGAGCCCGCCGATTACGGCGAGGACGACGGGGTCACGCCGCCGGGGAACGCCTGACCGCGATCATTTCCTGGTCGCCGGCCAGCCCTGGGGGGGCGCCGCGTCGGGCATCGTGAGCGCGAGCGAGACCATGGCCGTGCCGTAGCAGGCCGAGCGGGGGAAGACGCGGTCGTTCCAGGTGCCCTCGTCCGAGCGGGTGCGCTCGATGAGGGCGTGGATGTGCCTGCGGTACTCGGCGCGCTCGCGCTCGGGGAGCAGCTCGACGGCCTGCGCCGCCCAGTAGTGGGCGAAGTAGAAGTAGTACGGGGCAACGGCGTAAGGCCCCTCGTGCGTGCCGTTTTTGGCGCGGCGCTCTTCGAGCCGGTCCCAGTGCGTGATGAAGGCGTCGAGGGCGCCGCGCACGTTTGACTGCGTCGAGCGGCCGGCGAGGTAGAGGGCGATCTCGGTTGAGAGCATGCGCCCGACGGCCCCGGGGACGCCGTTGCGGCCCCCGTCCTTGTCGCCGCTATAGACAACGGTGCCCGACGCCATCCGCGCCCGCTCGAGCGCGCCCAGGGCCCGGTCGACGACCCCGGCATCGACCTCATACCCGAGCGCGGCCGCCTTGTAGAGCGTGAGCAGGGTGGGCGCGGTCATAAAGGGTGAGGATGGGGCGACCTTCTCGCGTCCGGAGGGTCGGGCGTAGTTCCAGCCGCCGGACTGGGGGATCTCGGTGCGATGGATGGCGTCGAGATAGAACGCGATGGCCTTCTCGGCGGCGTCGCGCTCGGCGGCGGGGATGATCTCCGCCTCCCGGCACGCGAGGAGGAACCAGAGGCCGTAGGTGTAGCCCCAGCCGCGGACGTCGTACCCGGCGTCGTAGTCGTCGACGCTCATCAGGGGCTCGTCGATGCCGCGGATGACGAAGGCGCGTGCCCGGGCGACGGCCTCGGTGGCGGCGGCGCTTGCGGCGAAGCCCTCGTCGCGCATCAGGGCCATGGCGCAGATGGCGGTGCCGCCGATGCGGTAGCCGACGGGGATCTGGCGCTGGACGCGGTAGACGCCCTCGTAAGGCCACTCGCTGGCATCCTTCCCCTCCTGGTGCTCGAGCAGGTACGCGGAAGCGCGCGCGACCGATTCGGCGATCGAGGGCCGCTCGGCGGGAGCCTTCGCGGGGGCGGGGTCGGGCTCGGCCTTCTGGGCCAGGACCGGGGAGGCGGCGGCCGCGGCCAGGGCGACGATGCGGATCGCGTGCAGCATCGGCGCAGCATACCCGCGGCGGCGCCGGATCAGAACGGCGGGGCGCTGACCACCGAAACCCGGCGGCCGGTGCCGGGATCGAGGAAGGAGAGCTCGGAGGCGTGGAGCATGAGCCGCGGCGCGGGGTCCCCCCCGTAGAGGACATCGCCGAGGATCGGCCGGCCGAGGCCCGCGGCGGCGTGGATGCGCAGCTGGTGCGTGCGGCCGGTGATGGGCTCGAAGCGGATGCGGATGCGGTCGGTCTCGCGGGATTGGACGCGCCAGCGGGTGATGGCCTCGCGCCCGTGGATCGGGTCCACGATCTGGATCGGGCGGTTGCCGATATCCGGGCGGACGGGCAGGGAAACGACCCCGACTTCGCGGTCGAGCGGGTCCGGGCCGAGGCCGCGGAAATCGCCGAGAAGGGCGGTGTAGGCCTTCTCGACCTCGCGCTCTTCGAACTGGCGGGAGAGTTGGCGCTGGGTCTCGGGGGTGAGGCCAAAGGCCAGTAAACCCGAGGTTTCCATGTCGAGACGGTGGACGACGAGGGGTCCGGAGGCGTCGGGGAAGTGCGCGGCGATGCGGGCCGCGGCGCAGTCGGTCTTGTCCGGGCCCTTGCCGGGGACCGAGAGCAGACCGGCGGGTTTGTCGACCACGACCCAGCCGGGCCCCCGGGCCAGAACGGGGAGCGCCCCTACTCTTTGTAAGCCATACTCCTCCAGCGAGGGACTCCCGTGAAGTACTCCGCAACGACGGCCCTGATCGTACTGACGCTCGCGGGCGTCGCTTCCTGCCAGACCAATGATTCGCAGAGCGGGAAGGATCCGCACGCGGCGAGCCCGCACGGGGCGCGGCCGGCGGCGGAGACGCTGGACTGGAAGTCCCTCGAGGGGCCGATGCTGACGGGGCATGTGCAGCTCACGCACCGCGAGACGTTCGTGAAGGCGGGCGAGGCGTACTTCAACCCGGACGCGAGCTGGGTGGTGTTCCAGGCGGTGCCGGCGCCCGCGGAGGGGGAGCAGCCCGACCCGTTCTATTCGATGTACGTGGCGAAGGTGGAGCGCGACGCGGCGGGGAAGATCGCGGGGCTCGGGGAAGCGATCCGGATCAGCCCCCCGGGGTCGGCGAACACGTGCGGGTGGTTCCACCCGAAGCAGCCGGGGCTGGTGATGTGGGGCTCGACCATCGAGCCGCCGGCGACCGACCAGGGCTCCGGGTTCCGGGTGGGCGACCGCAAGTACGTGTGGCTCTTCCCGGAAGAAACGGAGATCGTGGCGACGCAGGTCCCGGCGATCTTCAACGAGATCAAGCACGGCCGCTTCGATTACGTGACCAAGGTGCCGCCGCCGGAGAAGCTCTTCTCGCGCCCGGACTACGACGCGGAGGGCTCGTTTTCGAAGGACGGCCGCTACATCCTGTACGCGCACGTGCGCGAGGGGGAGAAGACCGGCGGGCGGGCCGATGCCGACATCTGGATCTACGACACGAAGACGGAGAAGCAGGTCCCGCTGGTGACCGCGGATGGCTACGACGGGGGCCCGTTCTTTTCGCCGGACGGGAAGCGGATCTGCTACCGCTCGGACCGCAAGCTGAACGATGAGCTGCAGCTCTTTGTGGCGGACCTGGCGTTCGACGTGGACGGCGTGCCGACGGGGATCGCGCGGGAGGTGCAGGTCACCGACAACGGGCACGTGAACTGGGCGCCCTTCTGGCACCCCAGCGGCACGTTCCTGGTCTACGGCACCAGCGAGGTGGGGCACTGGAACTACGAGGTGTTCGCGATCGAGATTACCGAGCCCGGGCTGAGCGCGCCCGAGCCGGCCAAGGCGCTCCGCCGCGCCAGGCTTACGCAGGCCAATGGCGCCGATGTCCTGCCGGTGTTCACGCCCGACGGGAAGACGATGATGTGGACCGCGCAGCGCGGGCCCCTCATCAAGGGCGAGCAGCGGCCGAGCAGCCAGCTCTGGGCGGCGGAGTTCGATCCCGCGGCCCTGAAGTTCGAGTGAACCGGCCGTACGCTTGGGCATGAACCTCGACGCCGTCCAGCAGCACCTCCGTCAGCACCGCATCGACGCCTGGCTGATCCACGATTTCCGCGGGAACAACCCGATCCTGGCGGCGATCGTCGGGGGCAAGCGGTGGACGACGCGGCGGGTCGAGCTGCTGATCCCGGCGCGGGGTGAGCCCGAGCTCCTGGTCCACAGCATCGATTCCATCGCCGATTTCGGGGCGATCGGCCGCACACTCTACAGGTCGTGGGGAGAGCTGCACGCGTGGCTGGGCGAGCGCTGCCGCGGCCGGCGGATCGCGATGGACTTTTCCCCCGGGGGCTCGCTGCCGGGGATGTCGTACGTCGATGCGGGGACGATCGAGCTGGTGCGCGGGCTGGGGGCGGAGGTGGTCGGCTCGGCCGACCTCATCCAGGTCGGCGTGGCGACATGGTCGAAGGAAGCGCGGGAGAACCACGCGCGGGCGTCGGCGGCGGTGACGGCGGCGAAGGATGCGGCCTTTGCGCTTGTCCGGTCGCGGGTTGCCGCGGGCGCGGGCGTGCACGAGTACGAGGTGCAGCAGTTCATCATGGGTGAGTTCGCCAGGGCCGGGCTGGAGACGCACGAGCCGCCGGTGGTGGCGGTGAACGCGCACGCCGGGGACCCCCACTACACGCCGGCGGAGAACCTGACCGCGCCTATCACGAAGGGCGACTGGGTGCTGATCGACCTCTGGGCGCGCGTGCCGGGGGACCAGAACATCTATTCGGACATCACCTGGGTGGGGTACTGCGGGCGCGAGGCGCCGGCGAAGCACCGCGAGGTGTACGCGGCCGTGAAGCGGGCGCGGGACGCGTCGCTCGCGTTCGCGCAGCAGTCCTGGCGCGGGCAGCGCACCGTGCAGGGGTGGGAGCTGGACGAGGCGGCGAGGGGCCCGATCATCGCCGCCGGGTACGAGCGCGGCATCTGGCACCGCACCGGCCACAGCCTCAGCCCGGGGCCGCTCGTCCACGGCCTCGGGATGAACCTCGACAATCTGGAGACGCACGACACGCGGGCGATGCTCCCGGGCATCGGCTTTACGATCGAGCCCGGGATCTACCTCCCGGATTTCGGCGTGCGGCTGGAGATCAATGTGTTCGTCGACCCGGCGAAGGGGCCGGAGGTCACGAGCTGCGTGCAGGACGAGATCCTGGTCCTGGCCTGACCGGGGTCGTTGTCCGCTGAGGTCATTCCATCGGGTGCTGCGGCGCCTCGGGCACCGGGTGCGGGCCGCTCAGGCTGGTGTAGGCCGCGAAGCCGAAGGGCATCTCCTCGGGCACCTCTGCCCGCCGCTGCTGCCTGCGGGCCGACGACGCGATCCGCTTCAGGAGCTCCGGCGACAGTGCGTGGAAGGCCCGGATCTCGTGCAGGGGGATCGTGAAGACCTGCCCCTGCGGCGTGCGGATCTGGAAAACGCTGCACTCGACGGCCGCGGCGAGCGGGCGCTCGGTCGGCGTGTTGATGGAGCAGGCGAAGATGGGGAAGACGTCGGCGATGGGGATTCGCTCGCCGTTCTGCAGGATGACCGACATGCGCCCATCGAAGAGCTCCGGCTGGTACTGATCGGCGGCATCGTCGACGTTCGTGCCGGAGGAGGAGACGATGGCCGCGCCGGCGTCGTGCTCCGGGGGGTGCTCGGACCCGGCGGACTTGACCATCTCGGCCGAGCGCTTCAGTTCGGGGG
>JAEYVB010000250.1 GCA_023429345.1 Planctomycetota bacterium | reverse complement strand
CCCCCTGCAGGATCCGCGTCGCCGCGCCCCGCTCGTCGGGCGCCAGGCCGAAGATCGGCGAGAGCTGCGCCCTGGTCGCCTTCATCAGGGCGAAGCGGTCCTCCTTGGGCCCCGAGAACGTCTCCTCGTGCGGTAGGATCCCCCCGCCCTCCCGCGGGCCGAACGGCACCGTCGCCACCGTGCACGCCATCCCCGAGCGCTGAAACGTCGATTCGCCCGTTTTGAAGGTCTGCCGGTAGGCGAACATCGCCGCCCGCGGCCGCTGGCTCAGCACCCCCTCCGCCAGCCACGACCGGTAGGCGTCCGCCGCGGCCTGGTACGCCGCCGGCGGCCCCAACTCCTTCGCCGGGGTGTGGGGCAGGTCGATCGCCACGATGTTGTGCGGCTCTTTGGCGAGCAGCGCCCGCTTGGCCGCGGCGTCGAGCACGTCGTAGGGGGGAGACACCAGGGCGCTCACATCGCCCCGGCCCTGCTTGTACTGCACAGCGCGGAAGGGGAAAACAGCGGGCATTCTCGGCACTCCGGGGTGAACGGGAGCCCGACTGTAGCAACCCTCCTCCGCGATCGTCTCCCGCGGCTCTGCACGCACAGAACCATGCCTGCCTACGGGCACCCGGCCGCGAACTTCTGGAGGAAGCAGGTGAAGTCGGCGATGTCGATGGCGGGGTCGACGTTGCAGTTGGCGTAGGGGTCGCTGGCGGCGTACTTGTGCAGGAAGCAGGTGAAGTCGGCGACGTTGAGCGTCGGCGCGGCCGTGGACAGGTCGCAGTTGGCGTAGCAGTTGGGGCAGCCGACCCACTGGGCCAGGCCGCGGGTCACGGTGCTGCCATCGCCCAGCCCGCTGAAGCCGCCGGTGATGAAGAGCGACGGCCCGTGCCGGTCCTGCATGACCGCCATGCCGCGCACGCCGGAGACGGCGGTGCCGAGGCCGACCGGATTCCATTGCGTGCCGTCGAAACGCGCGATGCCGCGGCTGACGACGCCGGGGGCGAGGTACGCGAAGGAGCCGGCGATGTAGAGGCTCGAGTGTCCCGGGGCCTCCTCAAAGGGCTGCATGCCGACCATGTTGTAGGTGGTGAAGGGCGGGGTCCAGGGTGAGCCCAGGGGCACCCATGTCTCCCCCTCCAGGCGGAAGAGCATGATGGAGTACTGGCAGCAGTTGCTCATAGCGTAGAGCCTTGTGCCGCTGCCGTCGTCGTAGGCGGCGAGCTCGGCGATGTACTGCGTCATCGCGCCGACGGGCTCCCAGCCCGATCCGTTCCACCGGGCGACCTTGCTGGGGAAGGGGACGCCCCCGATCTGCGTGAACGCGCCGATGGCGTAGAGCTCCGGCCCGTTGCCGAGGTCCACGACCTCCGGTTTGCCGCCGTAGAGAAGGCCGCCGCCGAGCGGCTCCCAGTCGGCGCCGTTCCATCGGACGATGTGCGTCAGGCCATTGAAGTAGAGCGTGCCGTAGATGCGGCTGCCGGAGCCGTCGTCGAAGGACGTGTAGAGGCTGAGCCAATTGCCGTGCATGAAGATGTCTGGGTCCGGGGCCCACGACCCGTTCTCCCACCAGAACAGACGCGACTCATGATTGGAGGCGTCAAGGGTGATCCAGGAAGCGAGCCTCGGCCCGTTGCCGTTGTCGAACACAAAGGGTCCACGCCGGTTCGCGATCGGCGGGAAAGCTGGAAGCGCGTGCATGAGCCCGTCACGCCAGCGCCAGACGCGGTAGCTTTGGAGGTCATTCGGATCGGACTGAGCACCGAGAAAGAGCGCAGGACCGTGGCCATCATCGAACACAACGACGCTGTCGATCAAAGAGACGGCGGGTTCGATCGGCACCGCCCCGCGAACACTCGTCCAATACGGTGCGCACGGTTGTGCGGCAGCTGGGACTGCACACAGGGCAACACCGATTACGCTTAGACCCTTCATTCGATTTCTCGCAACGGACCAAGCCTTCTGCCGGAGGCTCGGGCCTCAAAGATCACGGCGTGATCACGTCGAAGGTCGTGGCGCCCGCTCCCCGCGCGTCGACAAAGCCCGGGGCGGGGATACCGCCAATCTAAGTTCCACCGCACCCGGAAGCAAGTTTGATCTTCACGCTGAGCCCCTCTAGTGCTTCGATCACCACCGCACCGGGCTGCGGCCCCCGGCGCACTGCGCCCCGGGGCCGGTTGCGGCTACCGCATCACGGCCCCCGCTTCCCCGCTCTCGAAGATGTGCACGCCCGCGGGGTCGATCCGCAGGCGGAGCGTGTCGCCGGGGGTCACCGGTTCGGATGCGGGGAGTCGGGCGGTGAGGCGCTGGCCGGCGGGGGTGAGGCCGGCGATGTCGACGTGCTCGCCCAGCGGCTCGACGGTCTCGGCGAGAAGCGCGAGGGCGCCGGCCGCGGCGGAAGGGTTGGGCGCGGTGGGGCGCAGCGAGGCGGCGCGGATGCCCAGGACGATCGGCATGCCGACCACGGCCGCGCGGGCGGGGCTCAGGTCGATACCCAGGGGCACGGCGGCCGCGGCGCCCCGCTCGAGGAACGCCGCGCCGGCGCTGTCGCGCACGAGCGTGCCCTCGAGGAAGTTCATGGGGGGCATGCCGATGAAGCCGGCGACGAAGCGGTCGGCGGGATGCCGGTAGACCTCGAGCGGCGTGCCGACCTGCCGCACGCGTCCGCGGTCCATGACGACGATGCGGTCGCCCAGGGTCATGGCCTCTTCCTGGTCGTGGGTGACGTAGACGGTGGTGATCTTCAGGCGCTGGTGGAGTGCCTTGAGCTCGGCGCGGAGTTGGGCGCGCAGGCGGGCGTCGAGGTTCGAGAGGGGCTCGTCGAAGAGGAACACCTTCGGCTCGCGGACCACCGCCTTGCCGACGGCGGCGCGTTGGCGCTCGCCGCCGGAGAGCTGGCGGGGGAGGCGCTCGAGGAGCGGCGTGATGCCGAGCATCTGCGCGGCCGCGTCGACCCTGGCGCGGACCTCATCCTTCGGCGTGCCGCGCATGCGGAGGGCGAAACCCATGTTGCGGCGGATGGTCATGTGGGGGTAGAGGGCGTAGCCCTGGAAGACCATGGCGATATCGCGGCGGCAGGGCGGCAGGCCGGCGACCTCGCGACCGCCGATGCGGACAGCGCCCGAGGTGGGCTCCTCCAGGCCGGCGATGAGGCGGAGGGTGGTGGTCTTGCCGCACCCCGAGGGGCCGACGAGCACGACGAACTCGCCGTCGGCGATGTGGAGGGTGAGCCGGTCGACGGCCGGGACGGACGACCGTGCGCGGCCGAAGGACTTGCTCAGGTTATCCAGCGTCAGGTCCGCCAACGGTTATTGCGCTCCCTGGTTCGGCCCGGCCGCGGGCGGCAGCGTATCCGCGGCGGCGGCGTTCGCCAACCGGCACAACCGGAGGGGTTTGCGGCTTTTTGCGCTTGAGGCTGTCCGCAACAGGAAAGTCGCCCGGTGGTCCTGTCGATATCGCGTGTAG
>JAEYVB010000238.1 GCA_023429345.1 Planctomycetota bacterium | reverse complement strand
GTGTACCGCCTTACTTCATCTCGACCTCGGGCTGCTGGCGCTGGGCCTCCAGCTGCCGGAGCATGGCCCGGTGCTCGGGCATGCCCGAGGGCTCCGGGAATACGCTGGTGAAGGGCCGGCCGCCCTTCGTGGCGAGCTCGTCGACCAGGGGCTTGAACTGCTCGACGATGCGGTCGAACGCCCACTGCTTGAGGTCGTTGGGGGCGGCGTCGTAGAGCCGTTCGGCATCCTTCAGCTCGAGCACGGACAGCAGGGCCGCGAACTCCTCGCCGGCGACGACGCGGAAGTCGGCATCCATCTGCTCCATGCGCATCTTGTCCATGGCGACGAGCGTCTTGCGGGCCTGGCGCGAGAAGAAGAAGCCGTGCACCATCCGGGCGTACTCGAACTGGCTCTTGAAGAGCGTGTCGTCGGTGGTGGCCAGCAGGCTGGCGTAGGCGCCCTGGAGCGCCCCGACGGTCTCCTCGCGGGCCACGCTCGGCCGGGTAAGCTGGTTCTCCAGCTCGCGCTTGACGAAATCGTGGATGTTGAGCTTGAAGAGGTCCGGCCGGTCCGGGTCATTCATGTTGTGGTACGGCCAGACCGCCAGCTCGTCCTTCATCCGGTCGGCCAGGGCCACCTCGCCGCGCCGGTACAGGAAGCGGATGGCGTCCTTGCGGAAGTTCTCGTACCCCGCCGCCATCATGCTGTAGGCCCGCTGCTTGCCCTCGAACTTGCGCGCCCAGTTGTACGCCGTCTCGATGAACTCGTGCAGGTTCTCGCCATAGGCGTCCATGAAGTGGACGTTGGGGCTGAAGCGCATGTAGACGTTGGTGCTCTGCGGGTCGCGGATGAAGCCGAGCATGTCGAAGTACACATCGCCCGTCCTCCAGAGATCCTGCAGTGACTGGACGGCGACGCGGTTGGTGTTCAGGAAGTCGAAATCGCCGCGGTTCTCGACGTTGACCCGCGTCATCGCGTTCTCGACGCCCCGCGTGGACCAGTACAGCCCGTGGGCCCCCCAGTGCCGCCAGTCGAGGGGACCGTACTTCTGCGTCAGCCGGATCATGCGCTCCGGCTCCATGTGGTACTCGTCCACGATGATGCGCTTGCGGATGTGGGCCAGGAGCGCCGCCCAGGCGCTCTCGAGCCCCGGCTCCTCGATCAGCGCCATGAGCGCGTGCTGCCGCGGGCCGAAACTCTCCTCGATGAGGGCCCGGGCCCCCGCGCTGCCGATCGTCGTGAGGACGATGTAGTTCTGGTTCAGCTTCCAGTCGGGCTCGAAGCCGACATCCTTGCGGATCCGCGCGACGAGCTCGCCCACGGCGGGGTTCGAGGCGATCAGGCTCTCGATCGTCTCCGGCGCTTCGGCCACCGGGCGGAGCCACTCGACGAACATCGCCTTGGCGGTGTCGCGGTCCTTGTACGCGGGCCCCGGCCGCGGCGGCGGGCCCAGCACGAGGCTCCACTCGCCCGCGAGCTGGATCTTGTAATAGATGTTTGCGTCGTCCATGTACGCGCCGACCTTGTGGAGGAAGATCCAGGCGAGCTCTTTGTGGACGAGCAGGTCGTTGGGGTTGTGGACCGTGCCCTCGCTGCGGAGCAGGTTGATCCCGTTGGAGACCCAGCGCCAGCGCTCCTGGTTGGTCTGGCTGTTGACGGAGATGTTGTACGCCATGTTCCAGGCGTGGAAGGCCCACACCTGCGGGAACCTGGGCTGGAGCGCGGTGATCGCTTTGGAGAGGTCCATCGCCTCGTAGTAGCGGCCGTCCTCCTTGAGCTGGTTGGCGCGGATCCAGAGGAAGTTCACAAAGATCCCGCGGAACGCGCCCATGGCGATGCCGGCCGCGACCTGCGGCGGCTGGCCCTCGACGGCGGTGTCGGTGTACCCCAGGCGCGCCCGGCTGCCGGACGCGGTGAGCTGCACCGCCAGCACCGAGGAGGCCAGCAGGGCGACGATGACGACCGCGACGGCGGCGATCTGGTTGATGGTGTCCCGACGCATGACGCCCCTTTCACTGCCCCGAGTAGGTGGCGAGCTCGCGCTTGCGGAAGATCGCCACGGCCAGCCCGAAGAGCGCGCCGGTCCAGGCCAGGAGAACGATCGTGCCGTAGGCCATGCTCGACCACCCGAGCATTCGCCCGTCCACCAGACGCATCGTCGGCTTCAGCTCGTTGTAGGCGCCGAACATCCACGCCACGGTGAGGCCCATCGTCCGGATGACCACCTTGACCGGGTTGATGTTCCCCTGGTCGTCCATCGGGCTGTAATACTCGAGCGAGTTCTTCAGGTACCCGGTGCCCTCCGCGCCCAGGAAGACCGAGAAGGCGATCAGGCACGCGACCGGGAAACTCAGGAACGTCGAGGCCGCGATGGCGAGCATCGCCAGGAACGCCAGCTTGACCCAGAGCACGGCCGCCACCCGCAGGAAGTTGGCCTGGTAGCTGCCGGCCGCGAAGAAGAGTTCCAGCCCGTCGCTGGGGAAGACGATCATGTCCGGGTTGGGCGCGATCGCCGGCGTGCCGTTCTCGTCGGCCACCAGCATCCCGTTGATCACCTCGACCCGCAGCACGCCGTCTTCGTCGATGACGTGCGGGTAGAGCGTCAGCGTGTGCGACTGCCCCAGGCCCACATCCCGCGGCGGAAGAATCTCCCCGCCCCCGAAGCTGAACGTAATCTTGTAGATCTGGCTGGGGTCGTTGGACCCCGAGTCCATCTTGTACCGAAGCGTGAGCGGCACGCTCCGCTTCCGGGCCTCCTTCAGGCCTCGGAACTCGTACGCCGCCCAGTCCCCCGCGCGGATCGAGCGGAAGCTCGTGACATAGGACTTGTGCAGGTCCGAAGCCACTTGCTGGTACGTCGCGTCGTCCTTGGCGAAATCCGGATCGCGCGACCGCTGGTCGTCGATATACGCCCGGATCCCCTCCTGGAACTCCGGCGAGTCGATCGCCACCGGGTCCGCCGGCGTTACCCGCTCCCGCGCCGCCAGCACCTGCGTCTCCAGCAGCATGCGGTCCTTGGAGATCCCCTCGGCCGCGGCCACCACCCGCGTCTGCTCGCCCTCGGCGGGCTGCTTCCGCAGGTACTCGGTGAAGAGGAAGATGCCCGCGCAGCACACGGCCAGCAGCACCGCGTTCAGCGTCACGACGCCCAGCCACTTGCCCAGCAGGTACTGCCACGACGCCACCGGCTTGGTCATCGTCTGCCAGATCTGCCGGTCCCGCTGCTCGAAGGCGACCGTCGAGGCCGAGAAGAACAGCGTCAGCACCGCGATGATCCAGAACGAGCCGCCGGTGCCGTACTGGAGGAAGCTCTGCACGCGGTAGCGCAGCGGCGTCGTGGGGTCGAGCACCAGCGGCAGCGCCGCCAGGGCAAAGACCAGGATCACGATGAACACCAGCGACACCTTCATCCGCACGGCCTCGAGAAGCACGTTGCGGGCGATCGCCAGCACCTGGTTCGGCCCGGAAAGCAGCACCCGCCCGGCCTGCATCAGGGCGATAAACGACGCCGACAGCATCAGCAGCCCGCCGATCAGCATCGCGATCGACCGCAGGAAGTCCCCGAAGGTGATCGACTTGGACCACGGCCGGCTCTGCGCCCAGAGCGTCCCGCCCAGGAGCCACAGCGGCAGAATCACCGCCGCGCCCAGGATCGATAGCCCGATGTACGTCAGGCCCAGGCCCAGCCACACCGCCGTCAGCCCCACCGCCGTCATCGCGGCCAGCCCGATCGCGACGTTGGCCGCGCTCGCCCGCCGTTCCGCGATGTCCTCGAACACCTTCTGCGAGGCGTCGATGGCGTTGCGGATCTCCCGCTCCTCATCGGACTGGGGGGCGCCCGCCGCCTCCTCGGCCCGCTGCGCCTCGGCCGCCATCGCCGCGATCTCCCGCGCGGCCGGCGCGCTGATCGCCACCTGGTAGGTCGCGAACGCCGCCACCGCCGCCGCGATCAGCACGATCGAGGCGATGATCTTGAAGGGCTTGCCCTGCTGGACCCGGTTCAGCCGGGAAAACAGCTCCCTGATCTTCACCGCTTCGGCTCCCCGTCGACGCCGTCATCCACGAGCGAATCGATGACGGAGAGGTCTACCTCCTGCGTGCTCATGGGCTTCTCGGGCATCCGCACCCGCCGCGCCTCAGGCTCCGGTTCCGGCGCGGTCAGCTTCGACAGCAGGTCCTCGTCGGGGCCGGCGGGTTCCTCGGCGGCCGCGGCCGCGGGGACGGGCGCGGGCTCCTCGGCGCCCTTGGTCAGGCGTTCGATCAGCTCATCGCCGGTGACCTCGTCGCCCTTGAGGAACGAGGCCGTCTGGCCGCCGTGCTGGGCGCCGCTGGTCTCGATCCGCTCGGCACGGGCCTTCTCGACGATATCGAGGAAGAGCTCTTCCAGCTTCTGCCGCGGCCGCGAGACCCGCACCACGGAGCCGCCCGTGCGGGCGCGGATCAA
>JAEYVB010000190.1 GCA_023429345.1 Planctomycetota bacterium | reverse complement strand
GGATTACCGCGGGCTGCCGGGGGCGGAAGAGTTCGGGCGGCGGGTGCGGATGAGCGGGTCGACGGACTACCTGCGGACGCAGGCGATGTCGCGGCTGTTCCTGGACAACATCTACTCGATCGGGGCGAGCTGGGTGACCATGGGGCCGCACATCGGGCAGGTGGCGCTGAACTACGGCGCCAACGACATGGGCAGCGTGATGATGGAGGAGAACGTGGTCTCGTCGGCGGGGACGACGTACTGCCTGGACGAGGCGCTGCTCTGCCACCTGATCCGCGGGGCGGGGTTCATCCCGGCGCAGCGGGACAACGTGTACGACATTTTGCGGGTCCACGACGGGGCGGAGTCGCCGGACCTGGCGGTGAAGGACTGGTCGGAGCACCGGGTGCGGAAGCTGCACGTGCAGGCGCCGGCCGTACCGAGGCAGGCGAAGGCGGCGCTCACGGTCAGTGCCCGCTGACAGCGCGGATCAGCGGCGACGACGGCGGGCCGCGAAAGCGCCGGCGATGCCCATCAAGCCGAGCGCCGAGGGGGCCGGGACGACCTCGGCCCGCATGCGGAAGCTCAGTTGGCCGCGGAAGTCGACCGTCGGGTTCGGGGCGCTGGCCGTGCCGAACGTGGTGAGCCTGACCCAGCGGTCCGGATTGCCGTCGACGAACTGGAGGTTGAGCTCGTAGGACTGACTGCCCGAGAAGGCGGCGGCGTTGCTGACGGCGGACGAGCTGCCGGGCAGGAGGTTCGCGACGGTGGAACCGGAGAAGCCGGGGTCCCGAAACACATGCTCGCTCCCGAGCGGCTGCGCCTCGAAGTCGAAGGTGAAGGAGCCCTGGTAGGTAATGGTGATGTCGTCGATGAAGAGACGGAGGGGGTCCTCGATCTCGTCGGTGTTGCGGATGCGGATCATTTCGAGGACGCCGCGGAACTCGTCCCAGAGGCTGTTGGCGGTGGTACCGGCGAAGCCCGTGAGCTGGGCGTTGGGGAAGTCGAACGTGACCTGGTGCCAGGCGCCGTCGAGGGGCACGAAGTTCAGGTCGCGGTCGACGAACTCGATGCCGCCGTTGGTGCCGCCGTCGGCGCCGAGGGGCGCGTTCGTGCCGGTCTCGCGGACGCCGACGCTGACGGCGATCACCTGGGCCGAGACAGAAGAACCCGCGGCGACCGCCACGCACACAGCCATCCAGACACTCTTCATCGACACACTCCGAAACCTGGGGGACACATCCCGCTCCGGGCGCACGCATTGGAGGAGACGATGAAGAAGTGTAACACACGTTGCAATACCGGCCAATACCCAACAGAGTCCTTTACTGCTTCCCGGGTTGTTATCTGCGACACATGGGTCCTGATACTGCTTGCAACTTAGTTGTATCGCGGACGGCGCCGGGCTGATGGAGCGCGCCGTGTTCGCGCCCTTCGGCGCGTTGCCGCGCTGAACGTGGAGTCTTTGCCAGCGTGGACGAGGTCCGTGTCCGGCCGCGGCTTGACTCACCGGCGCGCTCCGGTACACTCCGGCCAAGCATCAAGAGTCCCGGGAGGCCTTTCTCGCCCGGGCGGCAACCGAGCCTGTCACAACAGGTCGCGGTGCCGAGGCCAAACCCCTGGCGGGGGTCCGAGGGAATACCCGAGGACAAGATGCGGCGGACGAGTGATCCGCAAAAAGGCGCCGATGGTCGGCGTCGCACCCGCCAACAGGCCCATGCTTGATGCCGTGAGGAGTCACGGCGATGGCGACGTTTTCGATTGAACGTGCGGAGGGAGTAAGGTCGGCGGCCTCGGTGGCGCTGCACGGGCGCGGGCCGCGACGGGAGTCGGGGCCGCTGGTTCCGGGGCTGGTGCAGAGCACGACGTACCTGCACCGGGCGGTGGGCGAGTGCGATGGGCCGACGTATTCGCGGGTGGGGAACCCAAGCGTGGACCACCTGGAGGAGCTGCTGGGGGCGCTCGAGGGTGCGCCGCCGGCGGTGACGTTCGGGACGGGCCTGGGGGCGGAAACGGCGCTGTTCCTCACGCTGCTGAGGGCCGGGGACCACGCGGTGGTGGGCGGGGCGATCTATGGAGGGACGACGCGGCTGTTCCGGCAGGTGCTGGCGCCGCTGGGGATCTCGTGCACCTTCGTCGATTCGGCGGACATCTCGGCGGTCGCGGGGGCGGTCCGGGCGGAGACGAGGCTGATCTTCGTGGAGACGCCGGCGAATCCGACGCTGGCGCTGACGGACATCCGGGCGGCGGCGGCCCTGGCGCGGAGCGTGGGCGTGACGCTGGTGGTGGACAACACGTTCCTGACGCCGGTGCTGCAGCGGCCGCTGGACCTGGGGGCGGACATCTGCGTGTGCTCGACGACCAAGCACATCGACGGGCACTCGGTGGCGCTGGGCGGAGCGGTGACGTCGCGGGATGAGGAGTTTCTGGGGCGGCTGCGGGTCATCCGCAAGGCGACGGGGGGGATCCAGGCGCCGTTCAACGCGTGGCTGACGGTGCAGGGGATCAAGACGCTGCCCCTGCGGCTCGAGCGGCATTCGCGGTCGGCGCAGGCGGTGGCGGAGTGGCTGGAGCGGCGCGAGGGTGTGGCGCGGGTGAACTACCCGGGGCTGCGCTCGTTCCCGCAGCGGGCGCTGGCGGAGCGGCAGCACCTGCCCCTGGGCGGGGAGGCCCTGCACGGCGGAGTGGTCTCGTTCGAGCTCGAGGGGGGGACCGAGGCGGGCGTGCGGCTGCTCAACAGCGTGCGGCTGTGCCGGCTGGTGGAGCACGTGGGGAGCGTGGAGACGCTGATCACGCACCCGGCGAGCATGACGCACGGCGATGTGCCCGCGGAGCAGCGGAGGGCGTGCGGGATCGGCGACGGGCTGGTGCGACTGAGCGTGGG